>JALXBY010000386.1 GCA_026991215.1 Anaerolineales bacterium | reverse complement strand
GCCAGGGTACCCGCGTCCGCGTCTGCCTGCCTGGGGAGAAGTCGGCCGTCGGCGGTCCGCGGTGAGCAGTCCGCAGTCCGCAGTCAGCAGTCAGCAGTCCGCAGTCAGCCGATAGCCGACAGCGCACTGCGCACCGCGCACGGCGGACTGCGGATTGCCGCCACCGCCATCCCCAACACCACCGCAGGGGGGAGCAGCCATGACCGAACAGGAGCGGGAAGAACGGAAGTCCCTATCCCAGCCCGAACCGGGGCGGGAACCCCTGCCCCAACCATCGGAGCCCGAATCCCATCCCCAACAGGCGCCCCAGCAAGCCCCACAACCCGAACCCCCGGCCATGGCCGAACCCACATCGGAACCGGCGCAACCGCACCGGGCCGAAGCGGAAGCCCGGCCCGAATCCGACGAAACGGCCCCCGCGCAGGCCGCGCTGCCACCCACAGGGGAGCCAGCGCCGACGCCCGAACCCCAATTCCCGCCGCCGGCCGGCTTCTGGCGCCGGTTTGGGGCCTGGGTGCTGGACTACCTGCTCCTCGCGATCACGCTGCTTTTCCTCGGCCTGATGTTCCGGCAGTGGAGTTATGCTCTGGGTCCTCGCGGCCGGCCCATCGGCCTGGTGGCGGTGCTGCTCTACTACGGCCTGCTCAACTCCCGCCTGGCCGGGGGCCAGACCTTAGGAAAGCGCCTGTTCCGCATCGCGGTGCGGGACGAACACAACCGGCCCATCTCCCCACTGCGGAGCCTGCTCCGCACCGCCATCTGGGTCCTCCCCTTTGCCCTGAACGGCTTTGCTTCCGGCAACCTGGTGCTGGACTGGCTGGCCGCGGTGCTCGCTCTGGGCCTCTTCGGTGCCCTGGTCTACACCATGCTCTTCAACCGCAAGGCCCGCCAGGGCATCCACGACCTGCTCGTGCGCACCTACGTGGTGTACCTGCGGGGAACCCCCCAGGCCGCCTTCCCCAAGACCTGGACCTTCCACTGGGTCGTGGTGGGCCTGTGGATGGTCACCGCGGTGGTTTTGGTCTCGGCCGTCACCGTGGCCGGCAGGCTCACCCTGGAGGACGCTGTCTCGTCCAGAGACGAAGCCTTGATGGAAGCGGTGGGCCGGGAACTCCTCCAGGACCCCCGGGTGATTCACGTCTTCGTCTCGAAGGGGCCGGTCTACATGTACATCTCCAGACCGGGCGAGTCCTACCGGCGGCAGTACATGACCATGCGCGTCGTGGTGTGGCACCGTGGCCCGATTTCCCAAAAGGATGCCGAGGCATTGGCCTTTGAGGTGGCCCGCCGGGTGCTGGAGATGGCGGAACAGCATAAGGTGTCCTTCGACGTGCTGTACGTGCACATCATCTACGGCTTCAACCTGGGCGTGGTTTGGTGGCGGACGGGCTATTACTTCGGCGGCCCGGTAACCGAGTGGCGTCGCCGCCTTCGTTCCCGCAGCCTGGACGCAGGAACGCCCGTCGTGGATATCCTGCCGCGGCACGGCGGCCCTGCGCTGCAAGCCTTCCAAACCCGAACCTTGCTTTCCAAGACCCGGCCTTCCTGGTAAAACAGGGCCAGGGCTTCACCCTCTTCCCCCAAGGAGGTCGCCATGGACTTCTCCCTTTCCCCCGAACACCGCATGGTGCAGCAGACCGTACGCGAGTTCGCGCAAAAGGAAATCGCGCCCATGGTGCGCGAGTACGACCGCAAACACGAACCCATGCCCATCCTGGAGCGCATGGCCGAACAGGGATTGCTGGGCATCTCCATCCCGGTGCGCTACGGCGGCCAGGGCATGGACTTCATCTCCCTGGGCCTGGCCTGTGAAGAACTGGAGGCCGTCGATAGCACCCTGCGGGTGGTCATGTCCGTGCACATGGGCCTGTGCGCGCTGACCATCCTCCACTGGGGCACCGAGGAACAGAAGCAGAAGTACCTCATCCCCCTGGCCCGCGGGGAACTGGTGGGTGCGGGCGCGTTCACCGAACCCGGCCACGGTTCGGACTTCGCGAACATCCAGATGACCGCGCGGCGGCACGGCGACGTCTACGTCCTCAACGGCGAAAAGATGTGGATTTCCCTGGCCACCAAAGCGGACGTGGCCATCGTGACCGCGCGCACCGACCCCAACGCGGACCCGCCCTACCGGGGGTTGACGTCCTTCATCGTGGACCTGAACAGCCCCGGCATCAAGCGGGGGGACATCCACGGCAAACTGGGCGTGCGGGCCGGGTCCACGGGCTGGATTTCCTTCCACAACGTGGAAGTGCCCGTGGAGAACCGCCTGGGCGAAGAAGGCGAGGGCTTCAAAATCACTATGTCCGCGTTCGACCGGGGGCGCTACACCGTGGCCGCGGGCGCGGCCGGTCTGATTCGCGCCGCGCTGGAGGCCAGCGTCAAGTACGCGCGGGAACGGGTGACCTTTGGCAAGCCCATCGGCGAGCATCAACTCATCAAGCAGAAAATCGCGGCCATGGCCCGGGACTACGAAATCGCCCGGCTGCTCTACCTCTACACGGGCTGGCTCATGAACCAGGGGAAACGCTTCACCCGCATGGCTTCCCTGGCCAAGTGGTACAACACCGAAGCCGCGTTCCGGGCCGCGCACGAGGCCATCCAGGTCCACGGCGCGTACGGCTACAGCGACGAGTACCCGGTGGAACGCTACTTCCGCAACGCGCGCGGGGCCATGATTTACGAGGGCAGCAGCGAAATCCACACCCTCATCCAGGCCGACTACGCCCTGGGCTACCGCCGGGATAAGCCCTTGCGCATCGAGTTCCCCGGCTACGACCCTGAGTTCTGGCTGGAGGAAGGCTGACCCCAGGCCACCCCACCGGCCGCCACCGCCCACCAGGGCACCAGGATGACCACGTACCGCTGAAAGGC
>JALXBY010000385.1 GCA_026991215.1 Anaerolineales bacterium | reverse complement strand
GATAGGGTTGGTCGTGATGTTGAGCGCTTGTGTCCCCGGCTTCTTGCAACGGCAGCAGCAGGATACCGGCGGCACGGCCAAGACGTGGACCGTTCAGGTCGTTCAGGTGCGGGTGGACCCGGTCCGTGGACAGGCCGAGGTGGTGGTCCAGGGCGTGCTGCCCAACCCGTGCCTGGCCTTTTCCGAAATGCAGGTGTACCAAAACGGCCCCACCTTCACCGTGCAGTTGAACACCCAACCCCTGCCCGGCACCCCCTGCCCCGACCGGCCCACGCCCTTCGAAGTAAGCGTCCCCCTGGACCTGGGCGACCTGCCGCCAGGCACCTACCAGGTCGTGGTAGGCTCGGTGGTGCAGACCTTCCAATGGCCCGGCCCGGCCCAGGGCCCGACCGGGGCCACGCCCGCGACCACACAGCAGCCGCAACCCACGCTGCCCGCGGGGGCCCAAGCCCCAGGCCCTTCCACCGGCCGCATCGTGGGGGAAGCCTGGATGGACCGGTGCACCTTCCCCACGGGGGGAACCGCCACCCCAGGCCCCGGCTGCGCCCGCTACGACCAGGGGTACGCTTCGGACGGCGTGCGGCAGCCGGACGAGCCTGCCCTGGCCGGACTCAAGGTGCGCCTGGCCCAGGGAGCCTGCCCCGGCACCCCCATGCAGGAAACCACCACCGACGTGCAGGGCCGCTTTGCCTTCGACGTCCCCCCAGGCACCTATTGCGTCAGCATCATCGAAACCGAACCCGGCAACCAAACCGTGCTGGGGGAAGGCATGTGGGTGCGCCCCGGGCTGCGTCAGGGGCAAACCACCGTGACCGTCAATCCCGGCCAGGAAGTGCAGGTGGCCTTCGCATGGTTCGCGGGCACGACCGAGTTGCTTTCCCCGGAAGCCACGCCGAAAGCCTGTGAGAACCGCGCCCGCTTTGTGGAGGAGAGCATCCCCGACGGGTCGGAAATCCCGCCAGGCACCACCTTCACCAAAACCTGGACCTTAGAGAACACCGGCACGTGCACCTGGACCACCGCATACGCGGCCGTGCACGTGGAAGGCCCGACCCTGGGCGCGGAGACCCGCATCCCCCTGCCCAACCCCGTGGAACCGGGGCAACGGGTGACGATTTCCGTGGACTTCACCGCGCCCGACGCGCCGGGCACCTACCGCAGCACATGGATGCTGGAGGACGACCAGGGCAACCGGTTCGGCCCCGGCAGCGGGGAAAACCAGGGCTTTTGGGTGGAAATCACCGTGCCCACCTCTGGGGAAACCCTGAACCCCGGTGAACCCACCCGCCGGGACACCATGGACAACCCGCGTCTGTGGTTCCTGCTGGACGAACCCCAGGCCCGCTTCGAGATGCGGGACGGCCAACTCATCATGTACGGCCTGGAACCGGGCAGCATCGATTACTGGGGCCTCTCCGCGCATCCCGCGCTGAAGGACGCGTACCTGGAAGGCGACTTCATCACCGGCCCCGAATGCCGGGACCGGGACCGTTACGGGTTCATCGTGCGCGCGCCGGAGCCGGCCTACGGCATCGTGGTGGAGTTCTCCTGCGCGGGCGAGTTCCGGGTCTACCGCTGGGATGGCAGTTACACCGGCCTGCAGGAATGGCGCAAGGCCGCGGCCATCCGCAGCGGACCCAACCAGAAGAACACCCTGGGCGTGTGGATGGAAGGAAGCACCATCAAGGTCTACGCCAACCGCATCCTCATCGGGCAAGTGGAAGACGACACCTTCCTGCAGGGACGCTTCGGCCTGGTCGTTGCCGCGGGCGCGACCGCAGGCTTCCAGGTCGCGGTGGACGAGGTGCGCTACTGGCAGCCCCTGCCCTAAAAGATTCCCCCGTGAAACGCATCAGGGCTGCCCATTGGTTCGGATGTAACCTCAACCCAACAGCCCGACCACGCCCACCACGGCCAGCACCGTGCCCAGCACCGCGTGCACGGTCAGTTGTTCGCGGAAGAGCAACCGGCCCACAGGCAGCAGCCACACCGGCGGCAGGGAGGTCAGGGTCAGCGCGATGCCCAGAGGCACGGTCTGGTAGGCAAACATCTGCAGGGACATGCCCACCACCGGCCCGGCCAGGGAACCGGCCAGGAGGAAGACCAGCACGCGGGGGTGCTGTTGCAGGTCGCGGGCCAGCCGCCGCACCCGGCCCAGGAAACACCCCGGCAGCCAAAGGGCCAGCATGCCGCCGGTCATGCGCAGCAGGTTGGCGGCCACAGGGTGGATGTCAACCCCCATCATGCCCACCTTGGCCCAAAGCGCGCTCACCGCGCTCAAAAACGCGGCCAGGAACGCCATGAGCAGGCCCCTGGCCTCGACGCGGAAGGCCGACGCCTCCGAAGGCCGCTGCCCCCACAACACCACCCACGCGATGCCCGTCAGCACTAAGGTCATCCAGGCCAGTTCGGAAAGGGTCAACTGCTCGCCCAACACCCACCAGGCCATCAAGGTGGAGAACACCGGCACCGCGGTAAGGACCAGCATGGAAAGCCGCGGGCCAATGCGCACGAAGGCTTCGAACAGGAAGATATCGGCCAGGGCCAGCCCCACGGCGCCGGAAAGCAACAGCCACAGCCAGGCCCGCGGGGACCAGGCCGGATATGGGCTTCCCGCATACACCCAATGGGCGACCATGAGCAACCACGTGCTGATGAGAAGCCGCATGTACAGGGTGTGGCGCGACCCGATGCGCTGCCCGGCCAACGTATAAAAGGTGGGGCCCAACGTGAACCCCACCGAAGCCAACAACGCGGCCAGTTCGCCCAGGAGAGTTGTTGACATCGTCGGCCACCATGCATCATGGAATGGAAAAAGCGGGCGGGGGCACAAACCAAACCTTCGAGCCGAGGCACCGGCACCCGACCCGCAAG
>JALXBY010000384.1 GCA_026991215.1 Anaerolineales bacterium | reverse complement strand
GGGCTTACTGGACCTGCTCCGGGAGGTGTGGCCCGAAGGGGGGCGGCCCCAGGCCATCGCGGTGGCCGCGCCAGGGCCGCTGGACCCGGAAACAGGCGTGGTCTACACCGCGCCCAACCTGCCCGCCTGGAAGCAGGAACCCCTCAAGGACCGCCTGGAGCAGGCCCTGGGGGTGCCCGTATGGGTGGGCAACGACGCGAACCTGGCCGCGCTGGGGGAATACCGCTTTGGCGCAGGCCGGGGCACCCGGCACATGCTCTTCCTCACCCTGAGCACAGGCGTGGGCGGCGGCGTGATTTGCCACGGCCGTTTGCTTTTGGGCAGGCAGGGCCTGGCCGCGGAACTGGGGCACATCACCCTGTGGCCGGAAGGCCCCCGGTGCAGTTGCGGCGGCCGCGGGCATCTGGAAGCCCTGGCCTCCGGCCCCGCGCTGGTGCGGCGGGCGAAGGAAGCCCTTGCCCAACACCCCGAAAGCCTGCTCAACGGCATCGCCCCCCTGACCGGCGAAGCCATTGCCCAGGCCGCCCGGCAGGGTGACGCCCTGGCCCAGGAAATCCTCGCAGAAGCCGGGCGTTGGGTGGGCCTGGCCCTGGCCGACCTGTGCCATATCTTCAACCCGGAGCGCATCGTGCTGGGCGGCGGGGTCGCGCAAAGCGGCCCCTGGCTGTGGCAGGCCCTGGAAGCAAGCCTGGCCGCCCACCTGATGAACGCGCGCTACCGCCCTGCCGTGGTGCCCGCGGCCCTGGGCGACCAGGCAGGGCTTTTGGGCGGCCTGGCCTTGTTGGAAGCCGAACTTCCCCCTCCTCCGGCAACCCCGGTCAGTTGAGGTACAGGTACGGCTCCTCCAGCAGGCGTTTTTCAAACTCTAACAGAAATCACACACCACTGTATTTTTCACGGAGGCATAGAGACCACAAAGGAAATGTTGGCCTTCTCCAGCGGTTCCTCTGGGTTCTCCGTGGCTCTGTATGAGCCCTTGTTGGGGGCATGCAAAACGTTCGCGCCTCCCCACTTTAAACCCAATCTCCCACAAATTTCCCCATTCGACTATAATTCCTCTACCCCCTTCGAGCCAAACGTCCCTACGCAACAAGAAGCAAATCCCACTGCATCCCCGTCATCCCTTGCTGGGAGGGAGAGGACCATGCCAAAGCGAATCTCTGGTTGGCGGGCGCTGGTTTATGCTGCAGTCCTTTTGGGAGGTGCTGCCGGCCTTTGGTGGTTTTTGGGCAAAGAAGGCCGCTTTGCTGCCCCAGACCTGGATGCGCTCTTGCGCCGTCCGCCGGCAGCCGCGGTGATTCCACCCACCGCCACGTTGACCCCACCTCCGCCCACGCTTACACCTACTGCCACAGGCACTCCCACACCAACGCCTACCGAAACGCCAACCCCTACCCCCACTGAAACCCCAACACCCTCTCCCACGCCCGAACTTCCCTTTACGCCCGAGGAGATAAAGTTTATCCAAGAAGAGCTGGAGATGGACCCTGTGCGCTTTTATGAAGCCTCAAAGTACCTGAAGAACGCCTTTGAAGATCCCAAAAACATCGACTGGGATGCCCTACAGAAGATGGCCGAGCTGCTCTGGCCCAAGGAGGAGATGGATATTAAGATAAGAAGGATTCTCGACTGGAGTCCTGATGGGAATTATCGTCGCTATGCAGGAGTAGAACCGTTGAGCTTGCAAGAAGTCGCACACATTACACGAGTAGATCGTTTAATGGCGCTTATTTTTTGGGTAACAAAAAATGAGCCTGGGGAAGGCCGTAAACTAAAAAGAATTTTGATCCATTGTAGTAGAAAGGTGTGGTTTGCACGTTATCCGGGAGGGCCTGTATTTCTTGATGATAGTGCGTTTTTATATCACAGATTGGCAGCGGTTAGAGTACCTCCACGCTCTCTTTCTCAGTATACAGAAGCTTGGATACAAGCCCCCTATATGCCTGTAGAGGAGGTGACCCCTTCTAGACTATTTAAAACAATGAAAGGGCCTAACGCTCCATTGGAAATAGCAAAAAATTTTAGGTGTGAAATAAATTATCTATCTTCTCATGGCAGAATTAAAATTTTGCGACTTAAATGGGGGGAAGGTTCTTACGATAGAGATCCTGATCTTGATCCAGATAAGAACGATTATGATTTCGGTAATGTAAACGTATATCTCCCTTTTGAGAGCGTAGAACTGCCAGCAAAGCGGTGAGTTGTGGTATATAATATTTAAGCATGCTAAAACGGAAAGGGGGTATTGGTATTGTATCCGTATTTGCGCTTATATGGTTTCTCTTAGTAAGTTTTATCCCTAAAAATGCATATGCCTGCTGGCCTCCACCTTATTTTTGTTGCGGATTCCCAGTAGCGGCTCGGAGTGATGGAAGAGATTGTGTATATGCAAAAAGATGTGTTCTTCCGGGTGAATGTAGAGGAGGAGGTCGGTTCCCGTATACAGTATATGTATATGACGATTGCTGTCGAACCCGAATAAGGTGGAAATGTGATTGGGAATGTGTTCGTCGTACTTGTTGGTGGGAGTACAGATGCCGAAGAATTTGGGGAAGATGGTGGTGTGGATGGTACAGACGATGTTCGTGTAGCAGGTGGAAAAGAGTGTGTGGATGGAAGCGTGAATATGTATGTGGGTATCAATGGTGTCCGGTAACTCGATACGTCACCTGCAGCGCCCAACCTATGGGTGGCTGCGCTGGCGGCGGGGGTGGTGGCGGTGGCAACCGTCCGCCTACCTGTTCCATCAATCTTCCTTCCACCATCACCTATGATGGGCAAAAATACATCAATACGAGCACGGGGCAACTGATCACAAAGCAGCCTACGCGGCGGTCGGGCAGCCTGAGCCTCTCGGACCCGGATGGCGATACGGT
>JALXBY010000383.1 GCA_026991215.1 Anaerolineales bacterium | reverse complement strand
GTTCGTGGTAGGGCGTCAAGCGTGGGGGGAGGTGGGGGCCGCGAACCAGAAGAGCAGGCGCTCCAGGGCTTCTTCCGGGCGCAGGCGGAAGCGGCGGATTTCCGTTTCCAGCCAGAACAAGCGGCGGTACAGGGCCACGAGTTCCTCCAGAGTGAAGTTGCGGGCCTGCCGGGCCATCCGGCGCACCACGGCTTGAGGCAGACGGGCCTCCCGGCCCCACTGGTACAGGTCCCCGCCGGTATCCAGCACTTCACGCAGGGCCAGCAGCAGGCGGAAGTGACGAATCACCAGGCCCCACAGGGCATATGGGTCCTCCCGTTGCAACAGGTCCCGCAGCAGGCGGGCGGCCTGGGGGCCGCGGCTTTCCGCCAGGGCGTGGGCGAATTCGAACAGGTTGGGCGGCGCGGCCTCCAGGACTAAGGCGGCCACGTCTTCCGCGGTGGCCGGTCGGTTCTGGGCCTGGCTGTAGAGGGCCAGTTTCTGCAGTTCCTGGTACGCTCGCTGCACATCGGTGCCCGTGTACTGGTACAGGGTCATCAAGGCTTCGGGCGTGGCCTTCCCGCCGTGCTCCTGGAGCACCTCCTGCATCCAGCGGAACATGCTGGCCATGTCGCGCGGCACCATGGCCGCGCGCACGTAGGCCAGGTCCGGGTGCTGCCGCGCCCAGACCAGCAGCCAGTGGTTTTCGGGCAGGTCTTCGGGGATGTCCAGAATCAACGCGGTATGGGCCGGCACCTGGGCCAGCAGGCGGAGGAAGGCCTCCTGGCCGGTTTTGGCCAGGGGCAGGGGGTCCTTGAGCCACACGATTTTCCGCCGGGCGAAGAAGGGGAAGGTCAGCACGTGCTGGCCCACTTCGGCCAGGGTGGTCTGCGGCCCTTCCAGGGTCTGCACGTCCAGGGCCTCCCGTGCACCCTGCCGCCGCGCCCGTTCCAGCAGACGCTGAATCAAGGCCTGCCGGCGGGGATGGTGGCTGCCATAGAAGATGTAGACGCGGGGCGGGGTCTTCCCGGCCATGGGTTCTGCACAACTGGCCTTAGAGGGTTCGGGTTTCACTGGACTTTGGCCTTTTATGGTGGGCTTGCGTCTACCGGGGTAGGGGAGGGCATTGCCCTCCCCTACCCATTGGGAGCCTCATACCTCCTCATGCCCGGGGCGCAGCGGCGGGCTGCCAGGCCGTTTCCACCCGGTAGAGGGTACCGCGGCCGCGCGGCACCGCCCGCACGTCCACCACCTGCATGGCGGCCAGGTCCGGGCTGGTGGTGACGAAAGCCTGCAGCCAGTGCCCCAGGGGTTGGGCCAGCACCAGGACGATGGTCAACAGGGAGGTCAGCAGGGAGAACCGGTCCCACCAGGAGCGCACCCTTCGGGTCAGGCGCAGGGTGCCCATGGCCGCGACCGCGGACAGCGCGGCCATGACCAGGTAATTCGTCCCGCAGCCGGGGTGCACGGCCAGGTGGGATTCCCCCGCCTGCAACCGCTGCAACGCCTCCTGGACGGCCTGGGCCACGTCTTCGGTGGAGACATCGGCCCAGAGCCAGAACCCCCGCGGGTCGGAGTACCCCGCGAAACTCCGCTGGGGGAAGCGCCGAGAAAGCACGTGGATGGTCGCGTGCTCCAGCGCGTGGTTGCGGCGGATTTGGGCGATGGGTGGACGCTCCAACCACCGTTGGAGGAACTGGGGAAGGGCCATAGCCACCTCCGGGGAAAGGACGCGCTCAGGGCAGCCACAGGTAGTAAACGCCGGGGCGCAGGCCCAGGGGCCAGGGGCTTTCCGAAAACAGGGCAAGGCCCGTGCGCCCCTCCAGCAGTTGCTGAAGCCAGGTGCGCTGGGGATAGTACCGCACCACCCGGTACGTGGTCAGCCCGGCCTGCTGCGCGGCGAGCCGGACCGCGTCTTCCTCAAAACCCAACTCGTCGATCAGGCCCAGGGCTTTGGCCTTCTGCGCGGTGTAGATGCGGCCATCGGCCACCTTGCGGACCTCTTCTTTAGACATGCCCCGGCCCTGGGCCACCACGTCCACGAAGCGGTCGTACATCTCGCTCACGATTTCCTGCATGTAGGCCCGCTCTTCGGGCGTCATCTCCCGGAGGAAACTACCCATATCCTTGGCCGGGCCGGACTTGATGACGGTGACCCGGATGCCCACCTTGTCCATCAGGGCTTCGCCATGGGGGAAGACGGCAATCACGCCGATGGACCCGGTGAGCGCGGCGGGGTTGGCCACAATCGTATCCGCGGCCATGGCGATGTAGTAGCCGCCCGAAGCGGCCAGTTCGTCGAAGTAGGCCACCAGGGGCTTGTCCATCTGGGTGAGGGTGTAGTAAATCCGCTCCGAAGCGGCAACGCCCCCGCCAGGGCTGTTGATGTGCAACACCACGGCCCGCACGCTGGCATCCCGGTTCAACCGGTGCAGCAGGGGTTCCACCCGCTGGGCCACGATGCCCGACGTACCCTGGGAGGAAATCGTACCCTGCAGCATCACCACCGCGACCTGGGGGGCAAAGGCAGGACCGGCCACCGGTTCCGCATATACACCGGACCGCCCGGCGGCCCCGGAAACCAGGCTCAAAGGCACAATCCACACAAAACACAACAGGCAGGAAAGGAGGAACCCCCCAATCAAAAGCAACCACGCCCAAAACCGACCGCGCCTTGGGGCCGCACCCTCGCGGGCCGTTTCCTGCGACATCCCTCAAGTCCCCTGCTTGCGCTTTTGATAGTCCTCCGCGACCTGGAGGAACTGCTTGACCAGGGAACGGAGCACAGGCTCCGGCAACGCGCCCACCTGCTGATGGACCACCTGACCATCCAGGATGAAGAGCAGGGTCGGAATCCCCTGCACACCAAAATGGGTGGCCCACTTGGGGTTCTCGTCGGTGT
>JALXBY010000382.1 GCA_026991215.1 Anaerolineales bacterium | reverse complement strand
CGTTTGATCGTGGGCATAGATTGGCCCTTCGTTCCTGTGAAGGGGTTTTCCCCTGCGCGTCTTACCGATCCACCTCACCCAACACGATGTCAATGGAACCCAGGATGGTGACCACGTCGGCCACTTTGTGGCCCTTGCACATGGTTTCCAGCGCGGTCAGGTTCACGAACGAGGGCGCACGCACGTGGTAGCGCCAGGGGTTGGGCTTGCCCGTGGAAACCACGTAGAAGCCCAGTTCGCCCTTGGGCGCCTCCACCCGGCCGTAGGATTCGCCCGGTGGCACCCGGACCTGATACTGCGGCTTGCCAGCCAGGATGGGCGCGCCGCGCGGGGCCTCCTGTTCAATCTGCTTCACCGCCTGCTGCAGAATGCGCAGGCTCTGGCGCATCTCGTCGATGCGGATGAGGTACCGGTCGTACACGTCGCCGTGGTAGCGCACGGCCACGTCGAAATCGAAGCGGTCGTAGATGCTGTAGGGGTCGGCCCGGCGGATGTCGTACGGCACACCCGACGCCCGCAGCACCGGCCCGGAGGTCGAAAGCGCGATGGCGTCTTCAGGCTTGAGCACGCCCACGCCCATGGTCCGGCTCTTGATGAGTTCGCTTTCCGTCAGGTACGTGTCCAGTTCGTCCACCTTGCGGGGCAGGCGGTCGGTGACCAGTTTCACCAGCATCTCCCACGCGTCTTCGGGGATGTCCCGGGCCACGCCGCCGAACCGGAAGTAGTTGTTCATCATGCGGGAACCGGTCACGGCCTCGAACACGTCCAGGATGAGTTCCCGCTCTTCGATGGCGTACAGCGCGGGGGTGAAGAACGCGCCCAGGTCGTTGAGCAGGAAGCCAATGGCCCACAGGTGGTTCACGATCCGGGTGAGTTCGGCCATGATGACCCGGATGTACTCGGCCCGCTCCGGCGGTTTGATGCCCATCAGTTGTTCCACGGCCAGCACGTAGCCGAAGTTGTTGGCCATGGCCGAAATGTAATCCAGCCGGTCCGTGTAGGGGATGTTCATAATCCAGGTGTTGCGCTCGCCGATTTTCTCGTGGTTGCGGTGCAGGTAACCCATCACGGGTTCCAGGGCCACGATGGTCTCGCCATCCAGGGTGACGATCATGCGGAACACGCCGTGGGTGGAAGGGTGCTGCGGCCCCAGGTTGATGACCACCCGTTCGGTGCGCAGGTCGTCCCGAATTTCCGACCGCTTGAGCACGGCCTGGTAGAGGATTTCGTCCGCGGTATCCGGCTCCCAGGTGTAGGGGTCGAAGCCGGGCGGGTAGTCCACGTTCTTGCCAAAGGGGTTTTTGTCTTCATGGTGGAAGTGCTTGCCCTCGGGCCACCGGCTGGAGAAGGGCTTGGCCTCTTCTTCAAAGTACGGCTCGCGCCAGTCCTTGCGCAGGGGATGGCCCCAGAAGCCCTCCCAGAGCAGGATGCGGCGCAGGTTGGGGTGCCCTTCGAACCGGATGCCCAACAGGTCCCAGGCTTCCCGCTCCTGGAAGTTGGCACCGGGGTAGATGTCCACCAGGGAGGGGACCACGGGGTTGTCCCTGGGCACGCGGACCTTGAAGACCAGCCCCGGACCGCCCGTACTCTTGTAGACGTGGTAGACCACTTCCATCTTGCCTTCGGGCAGGTAGTCCACACCCGTGAGGCTGGCCAGGTAGTCGTAGCCGAATTCGTCCCGCAGGGCTTTGGCGAAGGTGCGCAGATGCTCGGCCTCCACGATGTACCCCTGGTACCCCTTGCGGGTATCCGGGGTCAGGATGCCGGCAAACCGGGTCTCCAGTTCGGGTACGTTCACCAGGGTGGTCATGGGGAACCTCCGGGTGGTCGGTGGTCGATGGTCGATGGTCGGTGGTCGATGGTCGATGGTCGATGGTCGATCGTCGTTGGTCGTTGGTCGTTGGTTCACTGCTGACTGCTGGCCGCCGTCTGCTCACTGCTGTTTGCTCACTGCTGACGGCTGACTGCCGACTGCGCACTGCGTTCTTCGCCCCCTTGCATTTCCTGCAACTTCTTCATGGTGTACTCCCGAATCAGGGGGAAGTCCCGCGGGTCCATGATGTCCGGACCCAGGATGGGTTCGGGGATGTACTCTTCTTTCTGCAGGTAGACCTCTTTGAGAGACTGCTTCTTGATTTTCTCTTGAAGTTTCATCAGGCCGAAGAGCAGGGCTTCGGGCGTGGGCGGGCAGCCAGGGATGTACACGTCCACGGGGATGTACTTGTCCACGCCGGAGACCACGTTGTACCCCTCCTTGAAGGGGCCGCCGCCCGAGGCGCACGCGCCCATGGCGATGACGTACTTGGGCAGGGGCATCTGGTTGTACAGCCGCACGATGAGGGGAATCATGCGCTTGGTGACCGTGCCGGAGACGATCATCACATCGGCCTGGCGGGGGCTGGGCCGCATGACCTCCATACCGAACCGGGCCAGGTCGAAGCGGCTCGCGGCCGTGGCAATCATCTCGATGGCGCAGCAGGCCAGGCCGAACATCATGGGCCAGATGGAGTTGCGCCGGCCCCAGTTGTACAGCCGGTTCAGGGTGGTCACAATCACGTTGCCCTTGACTTCATCGGGAATGTCGTACCCAGGGACCTGCAGTTCGTCCAGGGACGGGCGTTGGATACGTCGGGCCATCGCACGCCTCCTTGGGGTAGCCAGGGTGGGGCTATTATACCCCATTCGCGAAGGGGCTTTGGGTTGCTTTTCGCAAGTCGCCATTGTCGAAAATGCCAGGTTTTCGAAAACGCCCATTTGCGAAAGCCCGAAAGCCCGATGGCCCCTGGCCCGACTGACCTTTTCCTGACGGTGTTGGGCCATGCTCAAGGCGTGATTTACCCCTGTGATGGAGGCGGCTTCATGGAACGCACCGACCGATGCGCCTTGTGCGGTGGACCGATGCCTGCCCAGGCCGCGTTCTGCCCGACCTGCGGCTGGGAGGCCGAGGACCTTTCCCCTTCCCTGCTGGGCATGTTGTTGGGCAACGTCCGGGAAATTTTCGAAAGCCTGCTGAACCCCCTGTTCGCCTACGTGAAGACTTGGTGGCTGGCCACGTTTCGCCCCGTGGTCTTCCACCGAACCCGCCAGCATCGTGTCCGGCCCATCGCGCAAATCGGCTTCCCCCTGCAGTTTCTCTGGCGCTGGTTGTTCCCGGACGTACATCCTTACGTGCTGGACCCGCTGGAGTTCCTCCTGGTCCCGATGGCCCTGGCCCTGGTCCTGGGCGTGACGCCGCAAATCGAGGCCTCTTTTGCGGCCTCCGCGGAGATGGCGGCCAGGATGCAATCCCAGGTCCCCTGGTTGAACCCGGTCACCGAACAGGAAATCAACTTCATCGCGGATATGAGCGTGAACGCCCTGGCCCTGATGCTCGTGCTGACCCTGCTTCTTGGCATCCTGGTGGCGGCCGCGGTGTACCGGCTCTGGCTGGGTTGGGGGAACGGTGGCCGGGCTTGGACCCCGCGGGTGTACCGGTACTGGTTCTACAGCGCAGGGGCCCTGGCGCCGGTGGTCCTCTTTGGGCGCTTTTACCCCTTTGCCCGCGGTTGGGCGGAAAGCCCCGGGCCGTTGCGCTGGTGGATCCCGGTGGGCACCGGGGTGTTCCTGCTGCTGGCGGTGTGGCTTTTGGGGATTGCGCCCTTTTGGGTGTTCCGGGATGCCGGCGTGGTGCGAGTGGCCGGCGCGGTGGTCACGGGTTGGTGGTGGGGGGCGATGGCGTACGTGCTGTGGCGGGTCGTGGGCCAGGTGGTCCTGGGGTACCTGTTGGCCTTCGTCATGCTGGTCTTGCTGCTTTTGGCCCTGCTCCCGGCTTCGGTCTGGCTGTGCCTGAGCGTGCCCCTGCTTTTGGCCTTCATCCTCGCCCTGGGCCTCTACCGGGCGTGGCAGAGAAGCAGGTAAGGCAACCGGCGTTATACTCAACCCACAAACCCTACCACACCCCCATCACGGAGCGAGGCACCATGGCACAGGAGACGTCCACGGGCCAACTTCCCGGCCCCAGGCGGGGCTGGGATGTGCTCCATGGCCTGTTGATGACGGCCGCCTGGGTGCTGCTGGGCCTGGGCGTGGCCGCGTTCGTGGAAGCACGGGTGTTCAGCAACACCCTGCCCCGGGACCGGACCTGGAGCAGCGTCCGCTGCTTCCCCCTGCTGACCCTGGCCGACGGCAACATGGAGGTGCTGGCCTCGGTCCACAACCCCCTGGACCGGACCATCTCCCGGTACGTGGTGGTCCAGCGGCCCAAGGGAAGCGTCCTCCTGGTGGAACAGGCCGGAATGCGGATTCGCCTGGCCCCCGGGGAGCGGCGGCTGCTGCGCTTCTTCGTCCCGGTGGACTATCGCCTCTATGCCGGCGTGCTCTTCTGGGCCGGAAGCCTGCAGCGTTCCTACCCCCTGCCCGGCGAGGTGGGGAGTTGCGCGGCCTGGGTGCTCCCCATACCCTGGCCCTCCGGCCGGGTGCTGGGGCTGATGTTGCTCTTCGGCGTGCTGGCCCTGGCCACCTGGGACCTTCACCGGGGCGCACAGGGCCTGCGCAAGGCCGTGGACCTACTGCTCGCGGGGGCCTACTGGTGCCTGTTCTTCCTCAACTGGTGGATGGTGGCCGCGCTTTGTTGGCTCATCGTGGCCATCATCGGGCTGTGGCGGGTGCAGCGGGCCCTTCTCAAAGAACGGGCGTAGGCCCTCCTGCCCCACGGCATCGCGTTACCCAGGCAGCGCGCCGGCCGCCCGCAGGGCGTTTTCGATGGGCCGCACCAGTTCCCGCAGTTCCTCCACCGTGAGCCAGCGGGTGTTCGTGTTGCTCGCGTAGCGGAAGCCTTCCGGCAGGGGCCTGCCCCGTTCCCGCCACACCTGGCCGAACCAGGCGATGTCCTGCAGGGGCAGGGGGAGAATCACGTACATGTCTTCCAGTTCCACCGTGTACCGGGCCTCGTCTTCGTGGATGAGCACTTCGTGGAGTTTCTCCCCCGGTCGGATGCCGATGTACTCGATCTCCGCGTCGGGCGCGATGGCTTTGGCCAGGTCCATGATGCGCATGCTGGGGATTTTGGGCACGAACACCTCGCCGCCCTGCATCTGCTCGATGGCCCGAATCACGAAGCGCACCCCCTGCTCCAGGGAAATCCAAAAGCGGGTCATGCGGGGGTCGGTGATGGTCAGCCGGCCCTGGGCCCGCTGCCGCAGGAACAGGGGCACCACGCTGCCCCGGCTGCCAATCACGTTCCCATAGCGCACGCAACTGAACCGGGTCCGGGTGTGGGCCGCGTACACGTTGCTTTGAATGGTCAGTTTTTCCGCGGCCAGTTTGGTGGCCCCGTAGAGGTTGATGGGGTTGACGGCCTTGTCCGTGCTCAGGACCATGACCTTTTCCACCCCCGCGTCCAGGGCGGCTTCGATGACGTTGGCCGTGCCCAGGATGTTGGTCTTGATGGCCTCCATGGGGTTGTACTCGCAGGCCGGCACCTGTTTGAGCGCGGCCGCGTGCACCACGATGTCCACGCCCATCATGGCCCGGTGGAGGCGGTCCCGGTCCCGCACGTCGCCGATGAAGTAGCGCAGGCTGGGGTGGTCGTAGCCCTCGTTGTGGCGCATTTCGTATTGCTTGAGTTCGTCCCGGCTGAAGACGATGACCTTACGGGGGCGATACGTCTCCAGCATGATGCGGATGAAGGTCTTGCCGAAGGAGCCGGTGCCCCCGGTGACGAGCACGGTTTTCTCCTGCCAGTTCATGGGGGAAAGCCTCCTGAAAGCATTACGTCAGGTGGGGTTCCAGGGCTTGCAACGTTGGGGGAATGCTGGGAAGCCGCGGGGCCCTGTGCAGGATGGCATCCGGGTCTTTGAGGCCATGGCCGGTGCACACGACCACGATGGTCTTGCCCCGCGGGTCCAGGCGTCCGGCGTGGATTTCCGCGGCCAGGCCGGCCAGGCCGGCGGCCGAAGCCGGTTCCACCCACAGGCCTTCCTGGGCCAGCCAGTGCTGGGCTTCCAAAATCGCTTCATCGGGCACCGCGATGATGCGGCCGCGGGAAGCGCGTGCGGCCTCCAGGGCCTCCTCTCCACGTGCCGGTCTGCCGATGCGGATGGCCGTGGCCACGGTTTCGGGCCGCGGCACAGGTCGCCCCAGGACCAAAGGCGCGGCCCCCTGCGCCTGCACGCCCAGCAGCCGGGGCAGCCCCGTCCCCTTTTGGGCGTGGTATTCGGTGAACCCCATCCAGTACGCGGTGATGTTCCCCGCGTTGCCCACGGGCAGGGCCAGCCAGTCCGGCGCGCGGCCCAGGGCATCGACGATTTCGAAGGCCGCGGTCTTCTGGCCCTCCAGCCGGTAGGGGTTGATGGAGTTCACCAGGGCGATGGGGAAGCGTTCCACGGCCTGGCGCACCAGGCGCAGCGCGTCGTCGAAGGAGCCCTGCACCTGCACCACCCGCGCACCGTAGGCCAGGGCCGCGGCCAGTTTCCCCAGGGCCACCTTGCCCTGGGGGATGACCACCACGGCCCGCAGTCCGGCTCGCGCAGCATAGGCCGCGGCCGCGGCCGCGGTGTTGCCCGTTGAGGCACAGATGACCGCGGACGCACCCCGGCCCCAGGCTTCGGCCACGGCCACCACCAGCCCCCGGTCCTTGAAGGAGCCGGTGGGGTTCATGCCCTCGAACTTGACGTACAGGTCGAACCCGCCGCCCAGCCGCTGGGCCAGGCGGGGCATGGGGATGAGGGGCGTTCCCCCCTCACACAGGCTCAGGGGCCGGGTGTGGGCCGGCACCCGGAGCCACGCGCCGTACCGGGCAAACAGGCCGCAGGTTGTGCTCATGGGGTCAGTCCTCGCGGGAAGCCTTGGACGTGGCGGCCGCGGCCGGCTTCTTGGGCTGCCGCACCGGGAGTTCGATGTAAAAGCGGGCGCCCTTGCCCAGTTCGCTTTCCACCCAGATGCGCCCGTGGTGCCGTTCCACCATGGATTTCACGATGGCCAGGCCAAGTCCCCGACCGCTCAGGCCCATCTTCCGCACCCGTTCGGCCTGGAAGAAGCGGTCGAACAGGCGCTCCTGTTCCTCCGGCGAGATGCCAATGCCCGTATCCTCCACCACGATGCGGACCATATCCTGCCCCCGAGGTTCGATGCGCAGGGTCACCCGGCCGCCCTCGGGGGTGAATTTGATGGCGTTGTCGATGAGGTTCTGCAAAGCCCGGTACAGCAGTTCCGAATCGGCCTCGATGAGGCCCGGGGTCTCCGGGTGAATGTCGTGTTCCAACTGGATGTTCTTCTTGCGGGCCTCCACTTCGAAGGAAGACAGGACCTGCAGGGCCATCTCCCGCAGCGGCACCCATTCCAGTTTGAGCTCGGTGGTCATGTCGATGCGGCTGAGTTCCAGCAGGTTTTCGACCAGGTTCTGGACCTTGGTCACCGCGTGCAGCATCTGGTCGATGTAGCGCCGCTGGCGTTCGGTGAGGGGGCCGGCGATGTCCAGCATGGTGGCGTACCCGCGGATGACCGTGATGGGGGAACGCAGGTCGTGCACGATGGCCGCGACGAATTCGGCTTTGGCCTGCTCGCTCCGCTTGAAGTGGGTGACGTCCCGCAAGATGCCCACGAACCCGGCCCGGCGGTTTTCCACGTGCACCGGGGCCACGGTCACGAAGTAGGTACGGCCATCGGGGAAGGTGATTTCCCGGGCCATGGGGGTTTCGGGCTGGCTGAGCAGCATGTCGGCCAGTTCCGGATGGCGGCCGAAGGCCTCGGTGAAGGGCAGGGGGTAGCGGGCTTCGTCGTCCGGCCATTCCAGGCGCTTGCGGGCTGAAGGGTTGGCCACCAGCACCCGCATCCGAGTATCGGTCATGAAGATGGCGTCGGGCGTCGCGCTCAGGATGGCGGTCAGCCGCTGCCGCTCGGTGACCGCCTGGGTGTACAGCCGCACGCCCGTCAGGGCCAGTCGCAGTTGTTCGGCCAGGGTCCCGTAGTAGTGCAGCAGGCCTTCCAGCCGTTCCGGGTGCCGCTCGAACACCACGTAGAACACGCCCACGGGTTCTTCCTCCCGCCACAGGGGGAGCACCAGGACGCGGGCGTCCTTCCAGCGGTCGGATTGTCGCAACCCTTCGGGGAGCAGGGTCTCCGGGAATTGATTCAGCGAGAGCAACTGGTACCCGTCGGTGGGCAGGTTGAGCACCAGGTGCTCGTCCAGGCGGGCGAACCCGTCGGCTTCTTCCCCCAGGCCAAAGGCAATCAGCCCGTCGGGGCTTTCGGGCAGGAAGTCCGGATGAATGGCGGCCCGGGCGACTTTGGCCTCTGGTGAATACAGGGCCGCCTCCAGCACCGGCGCGAAGGCCTTTTCCCAGGAAAGGGAAGCCACAAGCCGGCGGCTGACCTGCAGCAGCCGCTGCAGTTCGTGGAAGCGGCGGCGCAGGCTGAGCCGCATTTCCTCAAAGGACATGCGCAACTGTTCGACTTCGGCCACGCCGTGGACGGGCAGGGTGTGGTCCAGGTCCCCGGCCGCGATGCGCTGGGCTTCATGGGCCAGTTCACTGAGGGACCGGGTCACGTAGTACAGCACGCCCAGGGAAACCAGGGTAATCACCGCGGCGATGGACGCGCCCAGGGTCAACATGTTCTGGCCGATGCCCGCGCTCACAGTGTGCAGGTACTCCTGGGGCACCAGTACGAGCAGGCTCCAGGAATATCCCTGCAACGAGGCTTGATAGGCCAGCGCGACCCGGCCGTCGGGCATCTGCAACACGTGGAAGGCCCCCAGGGCCTCCCGATAGGCCAGTTGGGGTTGCACTTCGGTGCGCACGATTTGGCTGAGGTTCAGGTCCTTGCCCCGGAGAATCAGGGGTTCGCCCTGGGCGTTGAGCAAAAAGGCCAGGCCGCCGATTTCGCTTTCCACGTAGCGGAAACTCTGGAGGATGGGCTTGAGGTAGGGGTTGCGGAAGAGCCAGGAGCGACCCAGGAGCACCCAGTTGGGCTGTTCCGGCACCCGTCGGGCCAGGGTGATGAACGAGGGTTGCTGGGCCGGGGTTTCGGTAATGTCCAGCGAAGTGAGCACCGCGGTGTTGCGGAACAGGGCGAGCAGCCCCTGTTCCCCTGGGGTCAGGGCGATTTCCGGGAAGCCCCGTTTGCGGGCGCGGGCCAGGATGGTGCCATCCACCTGCACCAGCATGGCTTCGTGGAAGAAGGGGTCCTTGTCCAGGAGGCGCTCCAGCCGGCGCTGCCGTTCTTCCGGGGTCAGCAGGGTCCATTCCTCCTTGCTCCAGGCGTCCAGGGTGCGCCCCCCACTTTCCAGCAAGAAGCCGGATTGATAACTCATGGTCTGGGCCATCATGTCCAACTGCTGGCGCAGCAGCACCTGCACCCGCTGGGTCACCAGGGCAAAGGCGAACACGCTAAACAGCCACAGCAGCACCACGTTGCCGGGCACGGCCACCAGCAGGAACAGCCCCAACATACCCTGCTTGCGGGTGGAAAACCACGGGAAGCGCAGCGGCGGCCACAGGGTCACGTCATAGCGGGGTTCGACCCGACGCCAGTAAGGGGCCAGGACCAGGGAAAAGAGCAGGCCGAAACTCAGGAACTCCAGCACCCGCCAGAGGAAGTACCCCTGCCAGATTTGCCGAC
>JALXBY010000381.1 GCA_026991215.1 Anaerolineales bacterium | reverse complement strand
AAGACGCGCTGGTCGCGGCCCAGGCCGGCGCGGACTTCCTGGGCTTCGTCTTTTACCCCAAAAGCCCCCGCTACGTTCCGGTGGAACGGGCCGCGGCCATCGTCGCCGCGGTGCGGAAGGCTTTGGCCGCGCGTGCGCCCCGCTTCGTGGGCGTGTTCGTCAACGCCAGCCCGGAACAGGTGCAGGCAACCCTCCAGATGGCCGGGCTGGACCTGGCCCAATTGCACGGTGAAGAACCGCCAGAGGTGTTCCAGGCCTTGTGGCCGCGGGCGTACAAGGCCCTGCGCCCGGCTACAGTGGAAGAAGCCCTGACCGCGGCCCGGCGCTACGCCCAGGACCTGGCACCCCAACCGGACCAGCCCCTCTTCCTGGTCGATGCGCATCATCCCACGGCCTACGGGGGCACGGGGCTTCCGGCCCACGAAGCCGCGGCCCGCGCCCTGGCCGAGCGTTACCCCATCCTGCTTGCCGGGGGGTTGAACCCCAAAAACGTGGCCGAAAAGATTGCCCGCCTCCGCCCCTGGGGTGTGGACGTTTCCAGCGGGGTCGAGGCCCGCCCTGGGATCAAGGACCCGGAACGCATCCGGGCCTTCTTACGCGCAGTGCGGGAAGCCCGCCTGGATTAGCCCCCTACCGCGTGGGACAGCCGCCAAGCCGGGTTTCGAGTTCGCGCCAGGCCTGCTCCCGCCTGGGGTGGGGCGGGGTATCGGCCCGCAATCGGGCCCAGGTATCGCATAGGTAAATTAGTGCTTCGTCCTGCCCGCCCTGACCGACGTTTTCCCAGACCTGCACGCTGAGGGCCAGGGCCTGTTCCCATTCCCCCAAATGCCCAAAGGCCAGGATGAAGGGCCGCAGTTCGTAGACGTGCTTGGGCGCGACCTGGGCTTGCTGGGCCTCCTGCCACAAACGGGTTACGTCCTGCCAGCGGCCCATCTGCCGGGCGAGTTCGGCTTTTTCGTAGAAATAACACCACGTCTGGGCCTGACGTACAAAACCGAAGAAAACCGGCGGCTGGGCTGCCGGCGTGGTTTGAATGCGGCTCGGATTGGAAAAAGGCACCAGGGGCCGTATCTCTTCCGGGATGTAGGGATTGTTGACCTCATCGGGCGTCAGAACCCATACACAGCGTTGCCCGCTGCGGGCTTTTCGGGAAAGGAAGAGCACTGCATCCGTAAGACGGCCTTCAAAACGCCAGATTTTGTGCTGTTTCATCAGCACCTGCCCACGTGTGGCCTGGGCCATGGTGCCGACCGGGTAGAACCAATAGGCCAGCCGGTGTGGTTCCCGTTGGGCATCCCGGTAAAGCGCGTTCAACGTTTCCCCCACCACGTATTCCGCAATGTAAAGGGTCTGGGCGCCCTCGCCCAGGAAGGGAGTGCCCGGTACCACATACGGCGCGCGCCACCAAAGTTGCTGGTAAATCCATCGCAACTGCCGCCAGGACCGCACAAAGGATAGCCCGTTGAAAAGCAGCGTCCACGCCGCCAAATACACCAGGGTGTAGGCAATGCCCCGCTGCAACCGGGGTGCGCAGGAAGCGGTTTCGAGTAGAGCAGCCCAAAGCAAAGCGGCCCCCGGCAAGGCGGGTAAGAGGAAGCGGTCCGCGTACAGCGTCCCTGCGACCCGACCGTTCACCCACAGGGGCAATACCCCCGCGGCGATGGCCAGCAGCGCCACAAGCCAAACGGAAAACCCCGGTCCGGTGGCTTCCGGCACGCGTTGCACAGAGGCTTTCGGCCGCATCCAGAGGATGACCCAGGCAACCCCAAGGGCCACAAGGCCGGTCAGGGCAAGCCAGACGAATTCGCCCAGGTCCTTCCAAAGGCGGGGGTCGAAGAAGCGCTCCGGAAACCATCCCTGCAGAAGCAGGTACAGCACGGTATAGGGGTACAGGCCAGGTCGCTGACGCAGCATCTGCCATCCCACGCCCGGTTCTGGAGGACGAGACCAAACGCGTACGCCCCATATCCCCAGGGCCAGTAGGCCTAAGTAAGGAAGAGCATAAGCCAGAACTTGTTGCCTATCTTCTCGCGAGCGCGCCCGCCGGGCCAGCACCAACAACCCCAGCATCCGCAGGGCTTCCAAACCGATGTAGTATTCCAACAAGAACAGGCTCAACAGCATGGCCCCCCAGGAGGCAATCCAGAGATACCAACGTCGTCGGCCCCTGGCCTGCCATCCTTCCCAGAAGGCCAACAAAGAGGCCAGGCTCAAGGCCATGCTCAACAGATGGGGTGTGAAGGCCACAGCCATGGGCTGCAGCCGAAAGGCCGGGTAGAGGGCCAGAAATACCCCGGTCCACCAGGCCAGGCCGGAGCGCTGCGGCCAGAGCCGGGTCACCAGGCGGGCGACAAGCCCCGCGGCCAGGGCTCGAAGCCCAAGGATGAACAGGTGCCAGGCCCAGGGCCGGGGGCCAAGCAGATGCATGAGGAGCCAGAACAGCAGGCCGCTGAGAGGCCGGTTCTGGGCAAACGCAGCCATGAAGTCCCGCCAGGTGGTTTGGGGCATCAGAGCAACCAAAAGAGGCGTCCAGTCATCCCAGTAAAAGCCCAGCCAGGGCAACAACAGTCCGTGGCCAAGCAGGGCAACGAGGAGCCAGCGCCATCCCACAAAAACGCCCCCTTTTCGTTGGAAGGCTGCTCGGCGCAAGGTCTGGACGGCAACGGGCATCGGGCACCTCTCACGTAGGCTTGGGGGACTTTCTGAATTATAAATTGTACGCCCTTCCCACAAAGCCCCAGCCCATCTGGTATAACCTATGAATCCTCCCTGGGGGAGTTTGGCCATGCAGCAACGGGCGTCGCGCTGGCCCTTTGTGCTTTTCTGGCTGGCCCACACCGCGGGCCTGTTCGGCGACGTGCTCTTCAACGCGGGGATGATGTGGTTCGTGTACCAGCGGACGGGCTCGGCCCTGGCCACCACAGGCGTGCCCCTGGCCGACGTACTGGCCCGCGTCCTGGTGGGCATGGTGGCCGGGTCCCTGGCCGACCGCCGGGCCCGCGCCCGGTGGATGGCCCAGTTGCAGGCCCTCAAAGCCGTGTTGGTGGCCCTGGCCTTGTTGGGCCTTCAGCAGGGCTGGCTCCAGCCCTGGATGACCTATGCCCTCACCCTGGGCTTCAGCAGCCTGAACGCCCTCTACGAACCCGTGTACCCCGCGCTGCTCCCGGGCCTGGTGCCGGAGGCCTGGCTCACCCAGGCCAACGCCGTGGTGCACGTCAGCCGCACCCTGGCCTTTGGCTTGAGCTGGCTCCTGGGCGGCTACCTGCTGACCCGCCTGGCCCCCCAGCACGTCGCGGCCCTGAACCTGGCCGCCCTGGCCGTCGCCGTGGCCGGGTATCTCTGGCTCCATGGGGTGTTGGGGGAAAGCATGCCCGTCGCGCAGGCCCGCCTCGGCCCTGACCGGGTGCTGCAAGACCTCCGGACCGGCACCGCGTGGTTGTGGCGCCATCCGTGGCTGCGGAGCCTGCTCTGGATTTCCCTGCCCGGATGGTTGACCCTGGGCCTGTGGGGACCGCTGCAACTGGTCTTTCTGGACCGCATCTTCCAGGCCGGGGCCTCGGCCTGGGGGGTGATGCAGGCAGCCTTCTTCCTTTCCGGCCTGGTGGGCGCGCTGCTGGCTTCGGCCTGGCAGGGTCGGCTCCCCTGGCGGGAAGGGCAGTGGGCGGCGGGCGTGGCCCTGTTGCACGGTCTCCTGACCGTGCTCTACGGTCTGGCCCCCAACCTGGGCGTGGTCCTGTCCTCCGTGGTGCTGGCCGGTGCCACCGACCCCTTCTTCCTGGCCGCGCGGGATGCCGTGCTCCAGGCCGTGACGCCGGATGACCTCCGGGGCCGGGTGCTCGCGGTGTGGAACATCCTGGCCGCGCTGAGCATGGCCACTTCGTACCTTTTACTGGGCGCGCTGGCCGAACAGGTACCCCTACGGGTGCTGTACACAGCCTCGGGCGTGGTCATCACCTTGGTTTACGCCGGCCTCACCTACTTCACCCCGTTGACCCAGGCCCAGGTCGGCTCCGAGAAAGCGTGATGACGTCCCCGCGGCCTTCCACCTTCCCCAGGAGGTGGCCCATGAAACCCTACGGTTGGCTGTTTTTCGGCTTGCTTTTGCTGCTCTTTGGCTGTCAGCAGGCCAGGCCCAGCACAGCGGTCACAACGCCGCCCACGGCGCCGCCATCGACCCCGGCGCCGACAACACCCCGGGCTGGGGCCACTACGCTCCGTCTGACTTCCCCCGCCTTTGGCTATGGGCAGCCCATCCCCGACCGTTACACCTGCCAGGGCCAGGACCGCATCCCACCCCTGCGCTGGCAGGGCGTTCCCCAGGAGGCCCAGAGCCTGGTCCTCATCATGGAGGACCCGGATGCGCCCATGGGGACGTGGGACCACTGGGTCGTGTACGACATCCCGCCTTCGGTGCGGGAAGTGAAAGAGGGTCAGGCCCCGCCGGGCAAGATGGGCCGGAACAGTTGGGGACGCCTGGGCTACGGCGGCCCCTGTCCGCCGCCAGGTCCGGCCCACCGCTATTTCTTCCGCCTGTATGCCCTGGACGTACCCTCCCTGGGCCTGCCGGAAGGCGCGACCAAGACCCAGGTGCTGGAGGCCATGCAAGGCCACGTGCTGGCCCAGGCCGAATGGATGGGCACCTACCAGCGGTGAATCTGGCTTCGCTCACACTGGCGGGTTGCGGAGCACATCCAGGGCCGCGGCCGCCAGCAGCGCCGCGCCATAGGGCAGCACCCGCTCGTCGAAGTCGAACCGGGGGTGATGGTGGGGCGCGTCCAGGCCCTTTTCCGGATTGGCCGAACCCAGGAAGAAGTAGCACCCCGGCACCCGTTCCATGAAGAAGGCCATATCCTCAGACCCCATGGTGCGGAAGGGCACCACCCGGGCCTCGGGCCAGAGGCGATGCACCACTTCCCGTACCCGCCGGGCCATCTCGGGATGATTGACCAGCGCGGGAGTGCGCATCTCCCAGGTGACCTGGGCTTGGCACCGGTACCCTGCGGCCAGGGATTCGGCCAGTTCCCGCACCCGTTGATGGATGTGCGACCGCGTCTCGGCCCGGAAGGTCCGCAGGGTGCCCTGGAGTTCGGCTTCTTCGGGAATCACGTTGAAGGCCCGGCCAGCCTGCATCTGCCCCACGCTGAGCACCGCGGTGTCCAGCGGGTCCACTTCCCGGGCCATGAGGTTCTGCAGGGCCACGATGAGGTGCCCGGCCGCGGTGACCGGGTCATGGGTCAGGTGCGGCAGGGCGCCGTGGCCGCCCTTCCCCCGAATGCGGATGGTGAAGGCATCGGCCGCGGCCATGGTCGGCCCCTCCTGGATGCCCACCCAGCCCACGGGCCGCTGGTTCCACAGGTGCAGGGCCAGGGCCATCTCGGGGCGGAAGCGCTCCAACACGCCTTCCTGAATCATGCGTTCGGCCCCGCCCAACCCCTCTTCCGCGGGCTGGAACAGGAAGATGAGCGTACCGGGCACTTCCTCCCGGCGCTCGGCCAGCAGCCGGGCCGCGGTCAGCAGTATGGCCATGTGGCCGTCGTGACCGCAGGCGTGCATCACGCCCGGATGTTTGGACGCGTAAGGGACCTGGTTGGCCTCCTGGATGGGCAGCGCGTCCATATCCGCCCGGAGCATCACCCTGGGCCGTGACTGGCACCCTTCGAGCACGGCCACCACGCCGGTTTCGGCAATGCCGGTGTGGACCTCCAGGCCCAGCCGCGTCAGTTCTTCCGCCACCCGCTGTGCGGTTTGCCTCTCCTGAAAACCCAGTTCCGGGTACTGGTGGAAGTGCCGACGCAGGGCCTGGGTCCAGGTGAACAGTTCCTGGGCCTGCTGGAGAAGTTGCCCGTAATCCGCCATGGCCCACCTCCAAAACAAGGATGGCGCAGGGTAGGGGTTAGGGTACCATAAAGCGCATCCTGGACCCTGGCCATGGAGGCGAGCCGTGCGTGACCATCTGGCCCGATGGGTCTCCGTGTTCTTCGACAGTTCGGTCCTTTCCCTGGTGATTTTCCCTCTGGTGGGCTGGCGGGCCGGAGGGTGGCCCGGCGTGGCCTGGGCCATGCTGGCCTTTGCCATGCTCACGGGCATCCCCCTGGCCTATGTGGCCCTGGGCATCCGCAAGGGCTGGGTCAGCGATTGGGAACTTTCCCGCCGGTCGGAGCGCCCCCGCTTCATCCTGGTGAGCCTGAGCAGCGACCTGCTGGCCCTGGTCGTGCTGCGGGCCCTGGGCGCGCCCCGGCTCATCTGGCTTCTACCCCTGATTTACGCGGCCCTGGGCCTGACCATGTGGACCATCTCCAACTTCTGGAAAATCAGCCTGCACATGGTGGGGGTGGCCGGGTTCGCCACGCTGTTGACCTACGTGTACGGTCCCGCCGCGGCCTGGACCTTTGCCTTCCTGCCCCTGGTGGCCTGGGCGCGGCTGCACCGGCGCAAACACACCCCGGCCCAGTTGGTGGCCGGGGCCCTGGCCGGCGCGCTCATCACCGCGTTGATTCTCAAGGGCTGGGGGTAGCCCTGTCTCCAAATGTTCACACGGAGCCACAGGGAACACAGAGGCGCAAAGCCCAAACCGCTGTGTCTTCCGTGCCTCTGTGTGAACACTTCCTCAAGGGGCCGAAGCGCCGCCCTTGGGCGGCACGCGGCTCATCACGTATTCGGCCATCGCGGTGATGGTCAGGCTGGGGTTCACGCCCAGGTTTCCGGGCACGATGGAGCCATCCACCACGTACACCCCTGGGTGCCCGTGCACCTGGCCCGCCAGGTCCACCACACCGGTCTCTGGGGTCGGCCCCATGGGGCATCCGCCCAGGATGTGCGCGGTCATGGGCACGCCAAAGAGGGCCACGGGCAGGGAAGAGACCGGACGGCCCCCCAGTTCCTCGGCCAGCATGCGCACCACCCGGTACCCGCTGGGCACCTCGGCCGGAACCGGGTGAGCCGGGTCCTGCTCCACCCAAAGGCGGTCCCGGCGCCAGTGGATGCGCACGCGGGTATCCGTACGCTGCATGACGAGCAGGATGACGGTACGTTCGGTCCAGCGGGGGAGGACGTACAGCCGCAGCGCGTCCCCCGGTCGGGTGAACAAGGCCCGCAGGATGCGCCAAAGCCGCGCCCGTCGCGGGGTGCCGGGGGGAATCAACGTGGGCGCGGCCAGGAAACGCAACAGGCTGGACCCCCGCCCGAACCCCACCGGTTCGATGCGGGTGTCGTCGTCCGCGTGGAAGATGCTGGTGATGGCCACGCCCTGGACCGCCTCCCAGGGCAGGGGCCGGGGGAGCAGCACGCCGTTGAGTTCCTCGGAGTTGGTGCGGACCACTTCGCCCAGATGGGGGGAAAGGTGGGGCAGGCCGCCCTTTTCCCGGCTGCGGAAGAGGAGGCGCAGCGTGCCCAGTACGCCCGCGGCCACCACTACCCGCCGCGCGTAGACCGTGCGGGGCTTCCTCCGCCATCCGGTCATGGGCCGCCAGTGCACGGCATAGCGGGGGCCATCCGCGTCAGGCGGCAGGGCCTGAATCCAGAGGGCCTGGGCCTGGCTTTGGATGCGCACCCCCAACCGCTGGGCCAGGTAGAGGTAGTTCTTGGTCAGCAGGTTCTTGGCCCCTTCCCGGCAGCCGACCATGCAGTTGCGGCAGAAGGTGCAGGGGCGCCGCGGCGGTTCTGGGGAAGAGGAAGCCCCATCCTGGCCCGCGGGGTCGCCGAACCACACCCCCACGTCCACCGGCCGGAAGGTGTGGCCCTGGCCCAGCCGCTGGGCGACGTTGGCAAGCGCGCGGTCGATGGCGTTGGTGCGGGGGTTGCGGGACGCGCCCAACATGGCCCGCGCGGTCACGTAATGGGGCCGGAGCCGTTCCCACCAATCGCCCCAGCGGCGCCAGGCCGGTCGGGTGAAGGTGGAAGGCTCCGGGACCTCCAGCACGCCGGCGTAGACCAGGCTGCCACCGCCCACGCCCACGCCGTACAGCACCCACAGCCCGTTGAGGGCGGTGATGGCCAGGGTTCCGAATAGGCGCAGCGGGGGGAACCAGAGGGTATCCCAGACCCGCCAGTTGGTGGCCGGGAAGTCCTCGTCCCGGCGGAAGAAGCGGCCCTGTTCCAGCACCAGCACCTGGTAGCCCTTTTCCGCCAGGCGGAGGGCCGCGACGCTGCCGCCAAAGCCCGAACCAATGACCACCGCGTCGTACATAGCGCGGGCTGCCTGCCTGGGGTTGAGGGTGCTTGAGAAGGGGCTAATCTCCTTTCGGGTTTTCAGGGATTGCGCAAGAACTATAACACATGGGGCGCATCAAGTTCGGAACAACCAAAACAGGCTGAGGCGACTCCCCGCAGGGGTGGGGGAGGGCAATGCCCTCCCCCACCCTTTCACCACAAAAAGTAAAACTTCAGGGCCGGGGCGCTGTTCCCCGGCCCTGGACTTGCAACCGGGTAGATGGCTTGGGCAGGACCTTGCGGTCGGCTCATCCCATCAGGTTGGGCAGCCGTTGCAGGCCCTGTTTCTCCCGCTGGGCCGCGTCCATCACGGCCACGGCAATCATGTAGACGATGTCCCGCACCTCGTCGCCGGTTTGCAGCACCTGGATGGGCGCGCCAATGCCCAGGAGAATCGGCCCGATGACCTCCGCGCCGCCGAGCCGGGCCAGGAGTTTGTACGCGATGTTGGCCGCCTCCAGGTCGGGGAAGATGAGCACGTTGGCGTCCCGCACCCGGCTGAAGGGGTAGCGCTGCTCGATGATTTCCGGCACCACCGCGGTGTCGGCCTGCATCTCGCCGTCCGCGGGGATGTCAGGCCGGCGTTCCCAGATGATTTCCACCGCGCGGCGCACCTTCTCGCTCAGGGGGTGCCGGGTGCTGCCGAAGTTGCTGAAGGAAAGCATGGCCACCCGGGGTTCCACGCCCAGTTTGCGGGCAAAGTCGGCCACCGCGATGGCAATCTCGGCCAGGTCCTCGGAAGAGGGTTCGATGTTGACCGTGGCGTCCGCGAAGAAGTACACCCGGTTCTTGACGATGACGATGTAGGTGCCCACGGCCAGCCGGTGGCCGGGCGCGGTGCCGTGTACCTGCAAGGCCGGCCGAATCACTTCCGGATACTCGTGGATGATGCCCGAGACCGCGGCGTCCGCGTCGCCCATTTTCACCATCATGGCCGCGAGCACGTTGGGGTCTTGCAGGAGTTTTCGGGCACGTTCCAGGGTCACGCCTTTGCGCTGCCGCAGTTGGTGCAGCGCGCGGGCGTATTCCTCCATCTTGTTGCAATGCTTGGGGTCCACAATGGTGAGTTCCTGCTCGATGCCCAGGCGCTGCATCTGCTCCCGGATGATTTCGGGCCGGCCCAGAAGGATGGGTTCGGCAATGCCCTCGTCCTTGACGATGGCCGCGGCCCGCAAGATTTTGGCCTCCTCGCCTTCGGGCAGCACCACCCGCTTGGTGGGCTTCACGGCCTTGGCGTTGTTGATGAAGAAGTGGCGGATGTGCTCACCCATGCCCTGCCGCAGGGCCAGATGTTCCCGGTACTCTTCGATGTCGATGTACCGCCGGGCCACGCCCGTTTCCATCGCGGCCTTGGCCACGGCCGGCGCTTCCCAGAGGAGCACCCGGGGGTCGAAGGGCTTGGGGATGATGTACTCCGGCCCAAAGCGAAGGCGTTCCAGGCCGTAGGCCCGGAGCACGCTGCCGGGCACGTCCTG
>JALXBY010000380.1 GCA_026991215.1 Anaerolineales bacterium | reverse complement strand
GTGCAGGCCGTTCCCCAAAGCACGGCCAAAAGCAAAGCCAGCAACAAGGGCAACCGCCGCGTCATTCCGGGCCTCCTTCGACGAGTTCGGTATCCACCATCTGTTCCATCCGCAGCGCGTCCAGCGCGACCTGGAAGTCCTGAGGGTAGGCCGCGGTCGCGCGCAGGGTCTGGTTGTGGAAAGGATGGGGGAAGACCACCCGCCGCAGGTGCAGGGCTGGCCGGTCGATGGGGTCGTCTTCCTGGGGTCCAGGGCCGTAGAGGGGGTCCCCGGCCACGGGATGGCCCAGGGTGTACAGGTGCACCCGCACCTGATGCCGGCGGGCGGTCGCGGGCACGGCTTCCACCAGGGTGAAGCGGCCCAGGTGCTCCAGCACCCGGAAGCGGGTCTGGGCAGACTGACCGCGGGGGTCCACCACCGTGCGCTTTCGCCGGCCCACGTTGGTGCGCAGGGGGTGCCGGGCCTGGGTCTCACGCCATTCCGGGGTGCCCCGGACCAGGGCGTGATACACCCGCTGCATCTCACCCCGGTCCAGCAGGCGTTGCAGGGCTTTGCGGCTTTCCGGGCTGCGGGCCAGGACCACCAGGCCGCTCACGTCTTTTTCCAGGGTGTAGACCGGCCAGACCGGACCCCATTCGGGTTCCAGCAGGGTGCGCAGGTAAGGGGCATCCCGTCGGTAGCCGTGGGCCAGGGTGAGCACCCCCGCGGGCTTCTCCACGATGAGGAGGTGGTCGTCGGCGTGGTGCACGGTTACCTTCATGGCGCGTGCTCCGGGCACAGGCAGGTTCCGTCCACACGGCCATCGACCAGGGCCTGGTACACGTTCTCCGGGTCCTGGCCGTCGAAAATCCACACGGTCAGGCCCAGGGCCTCCACCAGCGCGAGCATGGACCGGACCTTCTCCCGCATCCCGCCGGTGACGTCGGGCGCGGCCGAGGTCTGCAGCGCGCCCTCGACCTGGGTCCAGGTGCCTGGGGTGATGCGGTCGATGCGCCGGGTGCGGTGGGGAAAATCGGCCCAGACCCCGGCCTCGGTCCCGGCCAGGAGGATGCGGACCGGTTTGAGGTGCCGGGCCAGGTATCGAAACAGGCCTTCGGTGGAAACCACCGCGGCCCCCCGGACCCGGTCCAGGACCGCGTCGCCATACACCACCGGGACCAGGCCGTGCCGCAGGGCCAGAAGGAGGGGCGCCAGGGGCCAGTGTTCGATGCGGCCGGCCCGGGCCACGGCCGCGGCCGAGGGCGGGAAGGAGGCGGCCGGCACGCCGGCCTCCAGCAGCGCGTCCATCACCAGCGCGTGCAACCGGGCGGCCGCCCGGGCGATGAACCCGCCGTGGCGGGCGTTGGTCCCGGGGTCCTGGTTCAGGGGATGTTCCAGCGCGGCCCGGTGGCCGAAGGAGCCGGAGCCATGGCCCAGCACCAGCCGCAGGTCGGGCCGCGCCTCCAGTGCCCGCCGCAGGGCCTGGGCCAGGGCGCGCAACCGGTCCGCGCGGGGGGTGAAGGCCCGGTGCTTGTCCGTAATCAACGAACCGCCCCACTTGAGGAAGACCAGGTTCTCCATGGCACCTCGGCGTTTCCCGAAGATGTGGCTTGATTGTATCCCAACTCTCCTGCCTGGCCGGTCAACAAAGGTGGGATGCAAAGGGTGCCGCAAGCAAGGCAGCATGGATGGTGCAGTTGGGGCAGCCTGTACCCGTGGGCCTTTGTGGAACACCTGGTCTGGTGTGGCACCGATGTGTTGCGACTGCGGTTGGCCGTTAAGCGTACGAGGAAATTCTGACCTTATTGGCCCCTCAACGACACTACTGCTTCTATGACCCCCGTCGAACATGCAAATTGTGGCACGCGAATGCCGTAATTCCGCACTTTTGTGGCACTGTACTGCCATAATCTCTCAACTTCCCGGCATTGCCTTGCCAAAAACAAGCCAAACGAGCACCTTCCAGCATAGAGATGGTCGCTCTCGACATCATCCTTTTGCGGTTATAGGCAAAAAAAGAAAGGCGGCCCGCCGTGGGCCGCCTTTCCTTCGCAGGTCGCCTCATTGCACGGTGCGGATGTCCAGGACCTTGGGCACCACCTTCTCCAGGGCCTTCTGCAGGGTCGGGGCGTCCAGGCCGGTGATTTTCATCACGATGCACTTGGTGCCCGATTCCTCACCCTGGAAGGTGGTCACCGAGACGATGTTGCCGTTCACATCCGCCACGGCCTGGGCCAGTTTGGCCAGCTGGCCGGGGATGTCGGGCACGCACACGGTGAGGCGCACACCGGGCATGCGCGCGCCCATGAGTTCCAGGAAGACCCGGAACAGGTCGCTTTCGGTGATGATGCCCACCACCTTCTTGCCCCGCACCACAGGCAGCGCGCCCACCTTGTGGTCGGCAATCAAGCGGGCCGCGTCCTCCAGGGGCATGTCTTCGGTGGCGGTAATCACCTCGCGGGTCATAATCTCCCCCACGGTGACCTTGCTCAACAGGTAGTTCAGTTCCCAGATGCTCAAGGTGGTGGCCGAAGAAGGCGAGGCGTTGAGGATGTCCTTTTCGGTTACAATGCCAACCAGGTTGCCGTGCTTATCCACCACAGGCAGACGGCGGATGCGCTCGCGGCGCATGATTTCCCGGGCTTCCATGATGGGCGTATCGGGCGTGACCGTAATCACCGGGTGGGACATGCGGTCTTTCACGAACATACGACGCCTCCTTACCAGCAAGATGGGGCCGGATTTCCTTGTATAGTCTACCACAAGACCTGGTTAGAAATTTGTCAGGATTCCCGCAGTCCGCGGTGCGCAGTGCGCCGCCCGCCGACCACCAATCGCCGACAACCGATTGCTCTGCGTCGTCCGGAAAAAGGTTGACACCTTTGGCCTCCTACCGCCATGCAAAATATCACAAAGGAGGTCAAAGATGCCCGAGAAACAACAGCGACGCGTCTACAGC
>JALXBY010000379.1 GCA_026991215.1 Anaerolineales bacterium | reverse complement strand
GATTGCGGTCATCGGCACCTTCAAGGCCTTCAACCACATCTACGTCATGCGGGACCCAGGCGCCCAGGGCACGGTGGACACCCTGAGCCTGGTCATCTTCGACGAGTTCTTCACCAAGACCCGCTACGGGTACGCTTCGGCCCTGGCCTTCGTGCTCTTTGCCGTGATTTTGAGCCTGACCTATATCAACCGGAAGGTGCAGGAGAGCCGGGTGTTTTATCAGTGAGTGGGCTGTGGGGAGTGGACAGTGGTCAGTGAGGTATGGTATATGCTGTTATGAATTTAGCAAGATGGGCTTGCGGGGCCTTTTCCCCGCGTGGTATACTTTCTGCCGACTTTTTAACCTTGACGCCGTGAGAGGCAGGTGACATGGCCGAGAAAGGGCGACAGCAGGCGTTGCAAGAGGCGTTGAAAGAAATCGTGAAACGGTACGGGGAAGGCGCCATCATGCGCCTGGGGGAGGCGCAGCACCTGCACGTGGAGGCCATTCCCACCGGCTCCATTGCCCTGGATGCCGCGATTGGCATCGGCGGTGTGCCCCGGGGGCGCATCACGGAAATCTATGGGCCGGAATCCTCCGGCAAGACCACCCTGGCCCTGCACATCGTGGCGGAGGCCCAAAAACTGGGCGGCGTGGCCGCGTTCATCGACATGGAGCACGCCCTGGACCCGGCCTATGCCCAACGGATTGGCGTGGACGTCGAGAACCTGCTCATCAGCCAGCCCGATACGGGCGAGCAGGCCCTGGAAATCGCGGAAACCCTGATTCGCTCCGGCGCGGTGGATGTGGTGGTCGTCGATTCCGTGGCCGCCCTGGTGCCCCGGGCCGAAATCGAAGGCAACATGGGCGACACCGTTGTAGGCATGCAGGCCCGGTTGATGTCCCAGGCCTTGCGCAAACTCTCGGGCGCGATTCAGCAAACCCGCACCACCATGATTTTCACCAACCAAATCCGGCACCAAATCGGTGTGGTGTTTGGGAACCCGGAGACCACGCCCGGCGGCCTGGCCCTGAAGTTCTACGCGTCGGTGCGGCTGGACATCCGCCGCATCCAGGCCATCAAACTGGGTTCCGAGGTCATCGGCAACCGGGTGCGCGTCAAGGTGGTCAAGAACAAGGTCGCGCCCCCCTTCCGCACGGCCGAGTTCGACATCATCTACAACGAGGGGATTTCCCGCGAAGGCGAACTCCTCGACCTGGGCGTTGAGCTGGACATCATCACCAAGCGGGGGTCCTATTACTCCTATGGCGACGTCCGCCTGGGCCAGGGGCGGGAAGCGGCCAAACGCTTCCTGCGGGAAAACCTCGAGCTGGCCCATGAGATTGAGATGCAGATTCGGGCCCAACTGATGCCCGAACTTTACACCGCGGTCGAGTAAGGCCGCGGCACCCCACGCGCCTGGCGCGTGACCACGGTTGGCAATAAGGCCCCTCATACGGGGGCATGGACGTGATGTTTCCTCAGCCAGGGGGTGTTGCGCTGCCTGCCGTGGTCGCCGTAAGGCGACTGCAGGTGTGGGCATATGACAAGACGCACATCGCGGAAACGGCCCCAACGGGCCGTGCAGGATGTACATGCTGCATTAAACCTTCTGGCCCGCTGGCTTCGGCACAAGCCGCGCACCGAGGCCCAGGCGCGGGCCATGTTGACGCGTCGCGGGGCGCCGCCTGAGGTCATCGAGGCCGCGCTGGCCCGGGCCCGGCAGATGGGCTGGCTCAACGACGCGGCCTTTGCCCGCCTTTGGGTGGAGGAACGGGCTCGCTTGCGGCCCCGGGCCCGTTGGGTCCTGGCTCAGGAACTGCGGGAAAAAGGCATCCCCGAACGCTTGATTCAACAAGCCCTGGAGACGGTGGACGATACCACCCTGGCCCAGGCCGCGTTGCAGCAAGGCCTGAGACGTTACGGCAGCCTCCCCTGGCCTGAGGCCCGGAAGAAACTCGCGGCCTACCTGGCCCGGCGGGGCTTCGCGTACGCCCTGATTTTCGACATCCTTACCCTCTGGGAGGCCGAACACGACCTCCCAACCACCCCGGAGGTAGAGGAGCGTGCAACATGAACGTCGTGGTCCTGATTCTCGTGGCTGTGGTCATGGCTGGCATCGGGCTGGCCGTGGGGTACTTCTGGCGCAAACATCAGGAGGAAAAGGCCTATGTGGAAGGCCGCTCCCGGGCCGAACAGGTGGTGGCCGAAGCCCAGGCCAGGGCCCGGCAGATTCTGGCCGAAGCCGAGCACCGGGTGCACGAGTGGGAGCTCAAGGCCCGGGATGAAGCCCTCCGGCTTCGCCAGCGTCTGGAACAGGAACTGGAGCAACACCGGAAGGAGATGCAACAGGAACGGGCCCGGCTGCAACGTCGTTGGGAGGAAATCGAGCGCCGGCAGGAGGAACTGCGTAAGCAGGAGCGGCGTTTGCTGCAGCGGGAACAGGAACTGGACGCCCGGGCCCGCGCGCTCGACGATGCCGAAGCCCAGATTCAGGCCCGCCTGGAAGAAGTGGCCCGGCTGACGCGCGAGGAAGCCCGGCAGCGGCTGCTGGCCCAGGTAGAACAGGAGGCCCGGCAGGATATGGCCCGTATCATCCGCCAGATGGAAGCCGAAGCCCGGGCCGAGGGGGAACGTCGGGCCCGCCGCATCCTCGCGGGTGTGATGCAGCGCATCGCTTCGGACTCGGTGGCCGAACTCACGACCAGCGTCGTCCCTCTGCCCTCCGACGAGATGAAAGGCCGCATCATCGGGCGCAGCGGCCGCAACATTCGGGCCTTTGAGCAAATCACCGGGGTGGAAGTCATCGTGGACGACACCCCCGAGACCGTGACCCTTTCCAGTTTCGACCCGGTCCGGCGGGAAATCGCCCGGCGGGCCATGGTCAAACTGGTCACCGATGGCCGCATTCACCCCACCCAAATCGAAAAGGTGGTGGCCCAGGAAAAGGAAGCGGTGGAGAAAATCATCGAGGAAGCCGGGGAAGAAGCGGTGTACGAAGTCGGTGTGGTGGGCCTGCCCCGCGAGGTCATCAAGATGCTGGGCCGGCTCAAGTTCCGCACGTCCTATGGGCAGAACCAGTTACATCACGCGATTGAGACCGCGAAACTGGCTGCCCTGCTCGCGGCCGAACTGGGCGCGGACGTGGACGTGGCCAAGACCGCGGGCCTGCTGCACGACATCGGCAAGGCCATGGACGCCAGCGCGGAAGGCCCCCACGCGCTGGTGGGCGCGGAGTTCCTGGAACGGCACGGCGTCGACCCCCGGGTGGTGCACGCGGTCGCGGCCCACCACCATGACATCGAACAGGAAACCCTGGAGGACGTGATCGTCGAGATTGCGGACGCGCTTTCCGGCGCGCGGCCTGGCGCGCGACGGGAAAGCCTGGAGGAATACCTCAAACGGGTCCGGGCCCTGGAGGAAATCGCCCGTTCCTTTGAGGGTGTGGCCGACTGTTACGCGCTCCAGGCGGGCCGGGAAATCCGGGTCATCGTCAAGCCCGAGGCCGTGGACGATTACGCCCTGGCCAAATTGGCCCATGAGATCTCCCGGGCCATCGAAACCAACCTGCAGTTCACCGGCCAGATTCAGGTCACCGTGATTCGCGAACAGCGGGCCGTGACCTACGCCCGGCCGTCCTCCAACAACCCCAACCACGGCCACGGCTCCCGCAACCAGCGCAAGGAAAAGAGCCGTTGAGGGCGGTCAGGCTGTCGGCTGGAAACACCCTGTCTCGTAAGACTCACACCTTTGCCATTTGGGATGCGGCGGGCGGCCTTGTGCTTGTTCGAACTCAACTGGTTACGGCCGCCGCATCCCACACTGCGGGAGCGTCCGGAAGGACATCCCGGAGAAGAGGGGTATCGTTCTCGAACGCTATACTTGATTGATTACTCAACAAGTGACTACCAAGCCATGAAGCTCTCGATAGAAAAACATGATAGGTTTAATAAACTTTTGCTTTTCATTATCGCCTTTGCCGTTGCAATAGGTATCCGATTCTGGCCCGGCGGATATGATGCATTGCATTTCTATCTGCGGTCTCCGTTTCCGGGCACAACTGCTCCCGGATGGGTTTATTTACTGACTTATCCTCTTTCTCGTCTTGGATGGCCTTTATCGTGGCAGATACTTACTTTTTTGAATGTTTGGAGTGTAGGAATACTTGCGCAGATGTATCAAAGTAATCGACCTTGGTGGAATGTTTTCTTGAGTTTACCATTCTTATGGACAATCTGGTTAGGTCAAATTGAGTTTTTTCCTATTTTTGGCTTGATAATTTTCTTGTTGGTTTATAGGAAACGCCTACCTTTCTCTTTTCTTGGTATAAGTTGGCTTGCCCTTCTGACAAAACCTCAAGTTGGTTTGGGGATATTAATTTATCAAGTGTATTGGCTGCTTCATCAAGATCGGCCACTATACATTCTTGCAGAGGTTTTATTTGGTGCCATAAGCATAAGTATATTTTCTATAATCTTATGGCCGCAATGGCCAAAATATTGGGTAGACACGTTAGTTGAGTTTCGTGCAACTTGGTGGAATGCCTCAATATGGCCTTATGGGTTGCTAACACTTCCCTTTTCGTTGTATATCTTCCCCCGCGTGGGTCCCACTGCACGTCTTCGGTTTATTGCTGCCCAAACATTATTGGTAAGCCCTTATTTTGCATTATATCATTGCACAATGCTTATCGCACTTTCCAATGATTGGCCCACGATTCTTTTATCATGGTTGCCCCTGCTTATAGGATATGGAGTGCCCCACCAATGGATGAAATGGGGTTGGATTTTGCCATTGTGGGTATGGGCCAGAGAACTCATAAACGTATATATGGCTTGGAAATTGGATACAAAGAAGTAAAAAGTAACTCCACCGCAAAAAGGCCATTATAGACGCGAGGATGTCAATATATTGGTCTACACAGCGCTTTCGCCCCTATATATAGGGGTATAATCCTACATCAACCGCGTTTTTGCAGCGGAGTCATTGTACGGTCAGGAGTTTCTCTTTTTCTTTTCCCCCTTCGGCAACATTTGCATGCGCCCTAACCGCTGACTGTTTGTTATGGCCGCTCACACCTTATCCGTTACTGAGCCAATTAAACTCCAAATACCCTCGCCAACCGCTATCCCCGCTTACGGCGCAAATCCGCCTCCCAGGAGCGCACGGCCTCCCGCAGCACTTCCCGGATGCGGGGGTCGGGGATGTCGTCCACCCGTTGGTAGACCTGGTCGTTGACCCGGATGACCACGCCAGGGCCCTGGGGGACCAGCCGCAACAGTACCTGCAACCCCCGCTGCCCCAACAACTGGCGGGCGCGGGCTTCGATTTGGGCATACATGCGGGCCGGGTCCGGCTCCTCGGTCGCGGGGGTTTCGCGTGGAGGGGTCCGGGCCGGCGCGGGGCGGCCGGGCGCGTAAGCCACCGTTTCCCCCGCCTTGAGCCAGCGCAACCACTGCAGGCTGCGCCGCTGCATGTGATGCAACACCTCTTCCGGCACCTTCTTGGCCTCGCCATACCAGCGGCCCTGGCTGTAGACCTCCAAACGGCCCCGGCGCTCCCGAAGGGCCACATCCACGTCCTCCAACCCTTCGGCCGGGCGGGAGGCCAGGGCAGGGCATTCCACGTACCGGGTGTAAAGCCAACTGAGCAACGCGCCTACGGCAAATCCCAGGGTGAACACGAACAGCCAGGCGAACCAGCCCATGGTCGGCTCCTGTAGTTGTCAGCAGTCGGCGGTGCGCGGTCCGCGGTCAGCGGTTGGGTGTCGGCAGTCAGCGCTGGCACGTGGGGCAGTAGTGGGTGGTGCGACCGGCCAGGCGCATCCGGGCAATGGGTGTACCGCAAGTATAACAGGCCGCCCCCGCACGGCCGTAGACCCGAAAGCGGTGCTGAAAGCCCCCGTGGGGGTACACCGCGTCGAAGGTCGCGCCCCGGTGGGCCAGCCCCTCGTGCAGGACCTGCTGCAGCCCATGCCACAGCCGGCGGGCTTCCGCTTCGGAGAGGCTCGCGGCCCGGCGGGCCGGATGGATTCCTGCCCGGTGCAGGGCCTCGTCTGCATAAATGTTGCCCACCCCGGCCAGAAAGCGCTGGTCCAGGAGCAGGGCCTTGATGCGGGCCTGCCGATTACGCACGCGGCGGGCAAAACCCTCGGCATCCAACAAAGGCCCCAACGCGTCCGGACCCAGATGCAGCAGGGCCTCCCAGGGCCGCGCGTGCCAGGCCACGTACCCGAACCGTCGCGGGGCCACGAAGCACCACACCCACTTCCCTTGCAGGGCCAGGGCCAGATGGGTGTGTTCGGGCCACCTGTGTCCTGCAGGGCACACCGCGAACCGGCCGCTCATCCCCAGGTGGAAGAGCAGCGCGCCCTCGTCCAGGTAGGCCAGCAGGTGCTTCCCCCGCCGGCCGAAGGCCCGCAGCCGCTGCCCCTGGAGCCGCGCCCTGAAGGTTTCCACCGCGGGGGACCGCAGCACCTCCGGGTTCACCCACGGCACGGCCTCCACCCGAAGGCCCACCAGACCCGGCACCTGCGGGCCGCCCTGCTGGAGTCGGCGCATCCAGGTGGCGACTTCGGGCAGTTCGGGCATGATAAGGCTTCCAAACGCCCGCTTACTCGTTGAACAAGGCCCCCACGCTGCGACCTTCGTGCACCCGGCGGATGACCTCAGCCAGCAGGGGCGCGACGGAAACGATGCGCAGTCGCTTCCCCAATTTCTCCCGCTGTTCCGGAGGGATGGGGATGGTATCCGTGGTGATGATGGCCTTCGCGTCGATCGAAGCCAGCCGTTCCACCGCGGGGTGGGAGAACACGGGGTGGACGAAGACCAGGTACACGTCCCGGGCACCGTGCTCCTTCACGGTGCGGAAGGCGTTGACCATGGACCCCGCGGTGTCCACTTCGTCGTCCACCAGGATGACGTCGCGGTTTTCCACGTCGCCGATGACCGAAAGCACCTCGGTACGGGCCTCGTCGCCCAGGCGCCGTTTCTCCACGAATGCGATGGGCAGGTTCAGGCTTTCCGCGAAGTTCCGGCCCCGTTTGGCGAAGCCCAGGTCTGGCGTGACCACCACGGGGCGGTGCAGGTGGGGCAGGAGTTCCTGCCGCACGTAGTCGCTCAGCAGGTGGAACGCGGTGAGCACGTCGCCAGGGATGGAGAAGAAGCCCTGAATCTGGGCCGCGTGCAGGTCCAGGGTGATGTAGCGGTCCGCGCCGGCCACCTGAATCATGTCCGCGACCAGCCGGGCGGTGATGGGGACGCGGGGCTGGTCCTTCTTGTCCGAACGGGCATAACAAAGGTAAGGCACCACCGCGGTGATGCGGGCCGCGGAATCCAGGCGGGCGGTTTGAATCAAAATCAACAGTTCCATCAGGTTACGGTGCACCGGCCGGGACGTGGTCTGAATGATGAACACGTCCTGCCCGCGGACGCTCTGGTGCAGCCGGGCGAACAGGTTTTCGTTGGGGAACTCGATCAAGTCCACGCCGCTCAGGGGGATGCCCAGGTAATCGGCAATTTTCTGGGCCAGTTCTGGCGAGGCGGAACCGGCGAAGAGTTTGATGTCGCCGTACATGCCCTCCCTCCTGCGGGCCGGGGATGGAGCCGGGGAAAGTATACCCCAGGTTGGGTGCACTTATGTTGTGTTATGCTTCTGCTAACGTGGTGTTTGCACGGGTGCGGTATGGTGGAACCTGCGCATTTTCCATCCAGCTTCACACCAAGGAGGCGACGCCCATGATTCTCCGCAAAGAGCACGCCATCGCGCTGGAACGCCTGTTGAAGGACCGGGAAGCCCAACAGCCCTATACGGAAATCCGGGAAGAGGAACTCCCGGTGTATCTGGAACTGGAACGGGCCAACCTGGTCCGCCAGCGGGGGGCGTACCGCTGGGAGCCGACGTACCTGGGCCAGCAGGTGGCCCTGTTGTTGCGGGAACTGTACGCCCGCGGTCCCCAGGTGTTCCGGGAGCGGGATGAAGACGTGAAAGGGGACATCGTGGTGCGGGAAGCCTACGGCCTGGCCCCGCCCGAAACCTGGCCTGACGACTGGCGCTGGGTGGGCAGCGAGGTCATCGCCATGCTGGATGCCGCGCGCCAGGCCGGGCAGGTCGGTCCCCTGGCCGTGGAACCCCTGCTGCAGCGGGGCTTCGCGGCCAGGGTGTGGGACCGCAAGGCCAAACGGGAGCGGGTGGTGTTGACCGAGTTCGGCCGGCGGCTGCTGGAAATCTACGAGGAGGCCACCCCCCGCCTGATTCTGGACGAGGCCCTGGCTGAGGTCATCCGTAAGGTGCCCGTGGGGCCCGCGCCGGCCTCCCGGCTGCCCACCGGCTCCCACGAGGAGCACCTGCTCGAAGCCATGCGCCTGATTGCCTACAGCGTGCCCAAGTCCGACGTGTACGCGTTCACCGCGTTGGGCCAGGCCATCAAGCAGACCCTGGCCATGGGCTGCTTCGTTTCCGGCACGGTACTTTCGGAGGAAATCCTGTGGAACCTGGCCCGCTACGTGGACGGCGAGGACATCCCCGAAGGCGCGCTGGCCATGCTTCAGGCCCGGGCCCTGGTGGACGACCAGGGCGAACTGCTGCCCGCGGGGGAATGGGCGCTGGAGGCCTTCCGCCTGTGGCGCGAGGGCGCGCGCAAGGAAGTGTGGACCATCGCCATCGAAGCCGAGGAAGTCGAGGTGCTCAAGGCCATCCAGCACCTTTGGGAGAAGTACCGCCAGAGCGGGAACGAAGACGACCTGCCTTCCTTCAAACGGCTGCGGCGGGAGATGATCGATCGCAAGATCCGGGAATACAAGGCCCTGCTGGAGCGCTACGGCCGCCGCCTGGAGGAGATGCCCAAGAAGAAACAGGAAATCGCCCGCCGCTTCCAGGAAGCCAAGGACCTGGCCCGCTGGTACGACGACAACTTCGTGCTGCGGGAAACCCTGTACAGCCTGGAGTCCTTCCAGCTCATCCGCACCGAAGTGGACGAAAAGGGCCGGGACGTGTTCACCATCACCGAGTTCGGCCATCAGGTGCTGGAAGAACAGGGGGACCGGGAGCGGGACATCTCCTCCACCGCGGTCAAGGCCATCACCATGACCCGCAAGACCTTCTCCGCGCCCGGCCTGGAGTGGTGGCAGGAGGCCCACGACGCCGGTCTCATCGGCACCGCGGAACCCACCCGCAGCGGCTACCTCTACGCGCACATGGCCGAAGGCATCCGGCGGCTGCCCCTGCTCACCAAATTCGAGTTGGAAGTCTTCCACGTCCTGCCGCCCCAGGGCATGACCCTGGAGGAACTCTACCAGGCGCTGGCCCACCACGACCCTGACCGCATCCGCTGGGCCTTGGAGAAGATGGAGGCCCGGCACCTCATCGACGTGCTGCCCGACGGCAACATCGTGGAAACCGAGGCCGGCCGCAAGCTGGACGAAGCCCTGAGCGGCGTGCCCAAGGGCTTCGGCAACCCGGTGAACCCGCTCATCGTCCGGGTGCTGCAGGCCCTGCGGGATGTGGGCACCCTCTACGTCCGGGAGCAGAAGGTACGCATCCTGCCCCGGAACATCGCGGAGGCCCTGAAGCGCAGCGGCCTCTCCAAAGAGGACTTCCAGGACGCGCTGGAGGCCGCGCGGGTGGCCGGGTACGTGGGCCGCACCAGCCTGACCAAGGCGGCCCTGGCCCTGTTGGACGTGGTCGATAAGATGAACCCACAGCCCGGCGAAATCCTGCGGGGCCACCAGACCATGTACCAGGAGGCCTGACGGCCCAACCGGGGGGAAGGGCGCCTACCCTTCCC
>JALXBY010000378.1 GCA_026991215.1 Anaerolineales bacterium | reverse complement strand
TCGGTGGTTGTTCGGGGTTTGGCTTATAATAGCCACACCCTTGCGTTGGGAGAAGGACCATGGCGCAAGCCCGGTACACGCTGGTGGTGCACATCCTGGGGGAAGAACCCATCGTGGGCGACACGGACCGCCTGCCCCAACCCCAGGACAACCTGGTGGCCCTGCACCGTCCCCGCCGCCGCGACGGTCGCCTGATTTCCCACCTGGACCCGGACGTCAACCTGATTTACATCCCCATGACCCGCATCACACTCATCGAACTGCTGCCTTCCGAGGAAGAGGAAATCATCGGCTTCATCCGGGAGGAGGAATAACCAACCACAGGAGGTCCCCATGGCCGAAGAAGGGCGCGAACGTCGCTACCGCATCCTGGTGGTGGATGACGAGCCGCGGATTGTACGCTTCGTGCGGCTGAACCTGGAACAGGATGGGTACGAAACCTACGCGGCCTACACGGGCAAGGAGGCCCTGGACAAGGTCCGGGAACTCCTGCCCGACCTGGTGCTGCTGGACGTCATGCTGCCGGACATGGACGGGTTCGAAGTCCTGAAGATGATTCGACAAATCAGCGACGTTCCGGTTATCATGCTTACCGCGCGCTCCGACGAGGAGGACATCATCCGGGGCCTGGAACTGGGCGCCGACGACTACATCACCAAACCCTTCAGCCCCCGCGTGTTGAGCAGCCGTATCAAAGCCGTTCTGCGGAGGTATCAGAGCGCCATGCCGGAAGAAGTCATCGAAGTGGACGACCGCTTGAAAATCGACCTGGGCCGCCGCGAGGTCTGGGTGGAGGGCAAGTTGGTCAAACTCCGGCCCACGGAGTTCCGCCTCCTCTATCACCTGGTCAAGAATGCGGGCTGGGTGATGACCTACGAGCAACTGCTCCACAAGGTCTGGGGCCTGGAGTACGAGAACGAACACCACTACGTACGGCTGTACGTCAACTACCTGCGCCAGAAACTGGAAAAGGACCCCTCCAACCCCCAGTACATCCTGACCGAGCGGGGCGTGGGGTACCGCTTCGTGGATTACAGGCGCCTGCGTAAACAGCAGACAGCAGACAGCAGTCAGCAGACGGCGGACGGCGAACAGCGGACAGCGGACGGCAGTCAGCAGTCGGTGGACAGCGGGCAGCAGGCGGCGGACAGCGCACAGCGCACAGCCGACAGCAGCCAGCAGTGAGCGGACTGCGGACCGCGCACTGCCCACTGCGGACTGCGCCAACCGGAGGACGTCATGCGGCATGCCTGGTACTATCGGGTGCTACGCATCGTGCGGGTCCTTTTGACGTACGCCGTGCTGCTGACGGGCGCGGTGATTGCCCTGGGGCCTTTCGTCTGGATGGTCTCCACCTCCCTCATGACCTTAGGCGAGGCCATCTCCGGGAAGTGGATTCCCTCGGCCCTCCACTTCGAGAACTACGTCATCGCGTGGCAGGAGGCCAACTTCGCGCTGTACTTCTGGAACTCGGTGCGCATCACCCTGATTACCCTGGCCGGGGAACTGGTGTTCAGCGTCCTGGCCGCGTACGCGTTTGCCCGCATGCGCTTCCCCGGCCGGGACCTGATTTTCGCCATCCTGCTCAGCACCATGATGATTCCCGCCATGGTGCTCATGATTCCCAACTTCCTGACCGTGACCTGGTTGGGCCGGGTGGGGCCCATCAAGTGGATCAACAACTGGCCGGCCCTGACCATCCCCTTCATGGGCAGCGTGTTCAGCATCTTCCTGCTCCGCCAGTTCTTCGCCCAAATCCCTGACGACCTGTTCGACGCCGCGCAAATCGACGGCGCGGGGCACCTGCAGTTCCTGTGGCACGTGGTGCTGCCCCTTTCCAAAGCCCCCATCCTTGTGTTGAGCGTGCTCTCGGTCATCGGTTCCTGGAATGCCCTGGCCTGGCCCCTGCTGGTCACGAATTCCCCCAAGTGGCGGCCGGTGGCCGTGGGCCTGTTCCAGTTCGTGGACGAAGCCGGTTCGGAGATGCACCTTCAGATGGCCGGAGCCGTGATTACCGTGGTCCCCATCCTCATCCTCTACTTCCTAACCCAAAAGCAGTTCACGGAAAGCATCTCCCGCAGCGGCCTGAAGGGGTAGGGGGAGGATAGTGCCCTCCCTTGAAGTTTGGCTTTTGCCAAAACAAGGTTGCTATGAGGCTACATGGGGTGGGGAAGGGCATTGCCCTCCCCCACCCTCAAAAAACAGGGCCTTTTTGGGGATTACCGTCCACTTTTTGTGGTGGGCACAAGCCTACCCCAAATGGCTGAAGTTTTCATCAAATCAAATAACGGCCCTCTTCCATGAGCGGCTCCCCATCCACCCACACGCTGACCCGCAGGGGGATGACATCCACATGGGTTGGCGCGGACCAGTCCGCACCCGTGCGGTCGGGGTAGGGGTTGCCGAAGGCCACGTGTACGCCGGGGAACTTCTCATCCTGCAGCATGTTGCCCACCAGCCGCGTCAGGAACTCGTTGGTACCCAGGGCGAACTCGCCGACCCTGGGGCTGTTTTCGTGTTGCTGCAGATAGGCCCGCACTTCCTGGGCCAGGTCTGGGTTGGGGTGTTCCACCCGCGTGACCCGGCCGTCTTCCACGTAAAAAGTCATGGGCGCATCCAGAAGGCCGTACTTCTCGCTGAAGTAATCCCCCAGGAGGTGGGCCACCAGCACGCCCTGGGCCGTGACCGGCGCGGTGAAGACCTCGCCATCGGGCAGGTTGCCCCAATCGCCGGGGTAGTGGAGCAGGCCCATGCTGGGGTTCCAGCGCCGGCCTTGCGGGTCCAGGTAAACGGTAAAGTCCGTGCCGTAGGGGTCCTGGACCTGGATGGTGCGGGCCTTGTACACCCGGAGGAAGACCCGGATGGTGCGGGAAGCCACCCGGAGGTAGTCGGCCCGCATGCCGGTTTGCATGATTTCCGGGGTGATGCCAATCATGTGGCCGTGCCGGACCCGGTAGGTGTGGCGAAGCACCCGGCTCAACTTGAGCCGGAAGGTGACCTCCCCCGGCTGGCCCTGGGCCGCGAAGATGGTGACCGTGGGCCGGAAGGCCTCCAGGGCCTGAAGCAGGGCCTCCGGGACCTCGGTGAAGGGCCGGGGGCCGAATTCCTCAAGCAGGTGAAGCCCAATGACAGCGGCCCCCTGTTCCTGGGCGGCTTCCTGTAAGGCTTCGCCAATGGCTTTCGTGGCCTGGTCAGTGAAGATGAAGACCCGGTCCTCAGGGCCGATGGCCAGGCACTGGCGAATCGCGGTCCGGGCACCGGGGAGCAGGTCCTGCAGGTTCGTGGTCATGGTGCGCCTCCGAAAGGTGAGATAGAAAAAAGCCCGAACCGTTGGTTCGGGCTTTCAGCGGCCCCGACGGGATTTGAACCCGCGATCTCCGCCTTGACAGGGCGGCGTGTTAGGCCAGGCTACACTACGGGGCCGTGCTCCCTTGGCGCTGCTTAGTATATGCAAGTGCGTGGCCGACGTCAAGCCTTGGGTGCCTGCGACCCCGCCGCAGTGGGCAGGGCCGCAGGCAAGGTTCACCCAGGGTTAGAACTCAGGCGGCGGCGAAGGCTGGGACTTGTCCTCCTCGGGAATCTCGGCAATGAGGGCCTCGGTGGAGAGAATCATGGCCGCGATGGACGCCGCGTTCTCCAGCGCACCCCGGGTGACCTTGGCCGGGTCGATGATGCCGGCCTCGACCATGTCCACGTACTCGCCGGAAATCACGTCGTAGCCGATGCGGTTGTTGTTCTTCTCCTTCTGCAGGCGCTTCACGGTCTCCACCACCACGGAGCCGTCCACGCCCGCGTTCTCGGCAATCAGCATCATGGGCTTCTCCAGGGCCTTGCGCACGATGTTCACGCCCATCTGGGCGTCCTCGTTGTCCACCTTGAAGTCCTCCAGCACCGAGACCGCGTTGAGCAGGGCCACACCACCACCGGGCAGGATGCCTTCCTCCACCGCGGCCCGGGTCGCGGACACCGCGTCCTCAACCCGGTGCTTCTTCTCCTTGAGTTCGGTCTCGGTGGCCGCACCCACCCGGATGATGGCCACACCACCGACCAGCTTGGCCAGGCGCTCCTGCAGCTTCTCCCGGTCGTAGTCGCTGGTGGCCTTCTCGATTTCCACCTTGATTTGCTCGATGCGGGCCTTAATCATCTCGGGGTCGCCCTTGCCGCCGATGATGGTGGTGTTCTCCTTGTCGGCCACCACCTTCTCGGCCTGGCCCAGGTCCTCGATGGTCACGCCTTCCAGCTTGCGGCCGGTCTCCTCGGAGATGAGCTGCGCGCCGGTCAGGATGGCGATGTCCTGCAGCATGGCCTTGCGGCGCTCGCCAAAGCCGGGGGCCTTGACGGCCAGCACGTTGAGCACGCCCCGCAGTTTGTTCAGCACCAGCGTGGCCAGGGCCTCACCTTCCACGTCCTCCGCGATGATGACCAGGTCCCGCTTGCCAATCTGCAGCAGTTTCTCCAGCAGCGGAATCAGGTCCTGGGCCGCGGAGATCTTCTTGTCGTAGACCAGGATGTAGGGGTTCTCGATGACCGCTTCCATCTTCTCGGGGTCGGTGACGAAGTAGGGGGAGATGTAGCCCCGGTCGAACTGCATGCCCTCCACGTATTCGACCTCGAACTCCAGGCCCTTGGACTCTTCCACGGTAATCACGCCGTCGTTGCCCACCTTGTCGAAGACCTCGGCGATTAACTTGCCGATTTCCTCATCCTGGGCGGAGATGGCCGCGACGTGGGCCATGTCCTCCTTGGTCTTGACGGGGATGGCCTGGTTCTTGAGGTACTCGGAGACCTTCTTGGTCGCGGCCTCGATGCCCCGCTTGAGCAGCATCGCGTTGGCACCCGCGGCCAGGGCCTTGAGGCCCTCGGTCACCATGGCGTGGGCCAGCACGGTGGAGGTGGTGGTGCCATCGCCCGCGATGTCGTTGGTCTTGGTCGCGGCCTCCTTCAGGAGTTGCGCGCCCATGTTCTCGAAGGGGTCCTTGAGCTCGATTTCCTTGGCCACGGAAACACCGTCATGGGTGATGGACGGGCCACCGAACTTGCGCTCCAGGGCGACGTTGCGGCCCTTGGGGCCCAGCGTGGTCGCCACAGCCTGCGCCAGGATGTCAATGCCCTTCTTGAGTTTCTGTCGGGCCTCATCCTGGAAGATGACCTGTTTGGCGGCCATGGTTCACCTCCTTGGGAGTGGTCAGTGGTGAATAGTGAGTTCTGCTGACTGCTGACTGCTAACGGCCAACTGCTATTCCTTGCGCTCAACGATGGCCAGGATGTCGCTCTCCCGCAGGATGAGGAGTTTCTCGCCATCCACCTTGACCTCGGTGCCTGCGTACTTGGCGAAGATGACCCGGTCACCCACCTTGACCTCCAGCGGGATGCGGGTCTTGCCGTCCTCAGCCCACTCGCCAGGGCCGACGGCCAGCACTTCGCCCTCCTGGGGCTTTTCCTTAGCGGTTTCGGGCAGCACCAGGCCCGAAGGCGTGCGCTCTTCCTGCTCAATGGGCTTGACCACCACACGGTTCCCCAACGGGCGCAGTTCGGTCGCCATCGCCATCCTCCTTCGGCAGGGTTGGTTAGCACTCTTCGCCGGAGAGTGCTAAGTCCGGGCACTATAGTAGGCCAGCCCCCAGCATGGGTCAAGCAAACCCCTGGGGATTTTTATGCATCTCTAACGCGGTGGGCAGTGGGCAGTGCGCTGTGCGCGGTCTGCAGTCGGCAGTGGGCAGTCAGCAATCGGCAGTCTGCTACCCCCAACCACCAACCACCGACCACCGACCATCGACCATCGACGACCGACCATCGACCACCGACCACCATGGTATCATGGCCAGGCTTGCATCCCTTGTGGCCCGAGGGTGTGGCGTGCCCTTCAGAATGTCCCCGGACCTGTGGCATTTCCCCCAACGCTTGTGGGAACGGCTGCTGGAGGCCCGGCTCTGGTCGCGGCCCTGGGTGTTCGTGGCCGGGGCGGTCGCGGTCATTGGGCTGGCCCTGGGGATTGTGGTATGGGCCACCGCGCCCTGGGGGCCCTGGGCCAACTCCGATGGGCTGACCTACCTGGTCATGGCCCGGGGGATGTACCGGCTGCAGGGGCCGGGCTACCCCACGCCGGACGGCGGCTTCCGCTTCGTGACCCATTTCCCGCCGGGGTACCCGACCCTCATCGCGCTGTTCATGCCCTTGACCCAGGGGGACCCGGCCCGGGCCGCCCAGTTGCTGCACCTGGTGGCCGTGGCCCTGCTCCTGGCCCTGGCCATGGGGGAAGTGCGGCGATGGACTCAACACCCCCTGCCCGCGCTGGCCCTGGGCCTGTGGCTGGCCGTGGCCTACCCCATGCAGCGCTTCTTCACCGGCGTGTTCTCGGAAGTGCCCTTCCTCGTGCTGGTGCTCGCGGCTGCATGGGCCGGGCAGGCCCGCCGGCCCATCCTCGCGGGGGTGTTGAGCGCGGTCGCGGTCTACGTCCGCTGGATTGGCGTGGCCCTCATCCCCTGGCTGGCCGGTGTGTTCTGGTGGCAGGCCCGGCAGGCCGCGCGGGGGGCCGGGTCTGCCACCTTTCCCCAAAAGGCACAACGAAAGCCGGGCGCCTATAGCCTGCCGTTGCGCTACCTGGCGGCCAGCCTGCTCCCGGTGGCCGGGCTGATGCTGCTCAACCGGCTCCTGGGCGGCTCGGCCATCAGCCGGAAGGTGCTCTGGCACCCGCCCGGCCCCCGGCACTGGGCCGAACTGCGGGCTACCCTGGCCCTGTGGGGCCGGCCCAACCAACTTTTGTGGAACCCGGACCTGGAACCCCGCCTGGCCCTCTTCACCGCGCTCACCGCCCTGGGCCTGCTCGCGTGGGGCCTGGTTCTGGCCCGTCGCCAGGGCTGGACGCGCCTTCTCCAGGGCATGGCGCTCTGGCTGGGCTTCATCCTGGCCTATGGGGGGACGGTGCTTGGCGCCATCACCCTGGTGGATTACTCCACCTCCCTGGATACCCGCATCCTCCTGCCCGTGTTCCTGGCCGGGAGCCTGGTCCTGAGCCTGGCTGGCTGGGCTGTGGCCCGTCGCTACTGGTGGGCCGGGCTGGCGTTGGGATGGGCCGTGTTCACCCTTTCCCGCTATCACTTCCACTATGACCAGTTCCAGTTCCGGCTGATGCGTCAGCGGGGGGGCATCCTGCGGGATGCCTGGTGGCAGCAGGCCGACATGTGGCCCGTGCTCCGCAGCCTTCCCCCCGAAGTGCCCCTCTACAGTCCCGAATTCCCGGAAGTGCTCTACTACGCGGACCGGGCCACGGGGTACCTGGCTATCCCAGGACAGCGGGACGGGCAGTTGGTGTACTACGACCCGGTCCAGCGGCGGTACATTCCCCTGTCCTACCCAAGCATCGATGCATGGTTGGAGGACCTGGCCCAAAGCCTGCGGGGACGCTGCGCGGTCATCGTAATTCCTACCCTGCAGCCGGAACTGCGCCAAACGCGCGAGGCCCAGTATCGGCTATTACGCCGGGTCTTCCCCTTGTGGAAGGCCTTGCAAAGCGGGTATCTTTTGCTTTCCGATGCCCAGGCCTGTAACCCTCTTCTGGAGAAACCCTGATGCGCTGGGGACGCCTTGCTCGTAACACCCTGCTGGTCGCGGTCTTCTTTGGTGTGGACAAACTCCTGGCCCTGGTCCGCACGATTTTGGTGGCCCGCACCTTCCAACTTTCCCCGGAGATGGACGCGTTCAACGCGGCCAACAACATTCCCGATATGCTCTTCGCGTTGATTTCCGGCGGCGCGCTGGCCATGGCCTTCATTCCGGTCCTTTCGGAAGTGCTGGTGCAGGAAGGCCGGCCGGCCATGTGGGGGCTGTTTTCTCGCATTGCCAACCTCGCGTTCCTGGTCACCGCGGGGCTGTCCATCCTGGTGGGGGTGGAGGCTCCGTATCTGGTGGCGACGGTCATCGCGCCGGGCTTCCCCCCGGCACTGCAAGCCCTGACCGTGGAGTTGATGCGGCTGGACCTCCTGGCCCTCCTCATCTTTTCCCTGAGCGGCCTGGTCTCCGCGGGGCTGTACGCCAATCAGCACTTCCTGCTGCCGGCCCTGGCGCCCTTGCTCTACAACGTGGGCCAGATTATCGGCGTAGTCTTCCTGGCCCCCCGGTTCGGTATCTTCGGCCTGGTGTATGGGGTGCTCCTGGGCGCGGGGATGCATCTGGGCATCCAGATTCCAGGCCTGGTGAAATACGGGTTCCGGTGGCTCCCCCGCATTGAACTTAGGCACCCCAGAGTGGTGCAGGTCCTTCGGCTTTTGGGGCCGCGGGTGGTCACCATGTTCTTCATCCAGACCATCTTCATCGCGCGTGACTACCTGGCTTCCTTTCTGCCTTTGGGCGCGGTGACCGCGCTGGCTTATGGGTGGTTCATCATGCAGGTGCCGGAGACCATCCTGGGCACCGCGGTGGGCCTGGTGCTTTTACCCACCCTTTCCGAAACCTGGGCCCGAGGCGACCGGGAAGGCTTCGCCCGGACCCTCAACCGGGGGATTCGCACGGTCTTTGCCTTCAACCTGACCGCGGCTGCGCTGCTGGCCGCGGTGCTGCCCAAGGTGCTGCCCATCCTGGGCCTGAACTTCGAGGATACCCAGCTGGTGGTGGCCACGGCCCGCGCGTACCTGGCCGGCATGGTGGGCCACGCCCTTCTGGAACTCACGGCCCGGGGCTTTTACGCCCAGCAGGATGCAAAAACCCCCCTTCTGGCTTCGGCCATCAACACGGCCATGTACATCACCTTCGCGCTGCTCTTTGGCCGCCTTCTGGCCGCGGTGGGCATCGCGCTGGCCAATTCCACAGCCTTCACTCTGGAGGCCCTGCTCCTGCTCTTCCTCATGCGTCGCCGGGTGGCCGGCATCCTGGACCTGCGGGGTACCTGGTGGCGTACCCTCACGGCCATGGCCCTGAGCGCGGGGTTCATCCTGCTTATGGAACGGCTCATGCCCACCGCGCCCTGGTGGCACGGCCTGTTCTGGAGCCTGGCCGCGGTGCTGCTCGTGCTCCCTGTGCTCTGGCCGGAAATCCGGGGGTTCTTGCGGGCATGAGCGGGCCGCGGACGGCGGACGGCAGTCTGCAGTCGGCAGTCGGCGGTCGGCAGTCGGTGCGTCGTCCGGAAAACCTACCTTCCCTGGCGGAACGCCGGGTATAATGAGCAGAAACCTCCCCGGACGGCAGTGCGCAGGGCCGGGGAGGGTTTCTTTACATCCCACCCGGCGCGTCGCGCGCAATCCCCTGCAAGGAGGCGGGCCATGCGCAAGCCATGGGAACAGTGGGTACAGGAGCGTAAGGCCCTGATTGACGTTGCCATGGGCCGCGCGCCGGCCGATGTGGTCATCCGCAACGGCCGGTGGGTGAGCGTGCAGACCGGGGAAATCCTGCCCGGAACGGACATCGCGGTCAAGGGCCAGCGCATCGCGTACATCGGCCCTGATGCTTCCCACACCATTGGGGAACGCACCCAGGTGCTGGACGCGGACGGCATGTACCTGGTGCCCGGCCTGCTGGACGCCCACATGCACATCGAATCGGGCATGGTCACGGTCACGGAGTTCGTCCGGGCCGTCGCGCCCTGGGGCACCACGGGCATGTTCGTGGACCCCCACGAGATTGCCAACGTGTTCGGCCTCAAGGGCGTGCGCCTGATGGTGGAAGAAGCCCGGGTCCAGCCGGTGCACGTGTGGGTGCAGGTGCCCTCCTGCGTGCCCTCCGCGCCGGGCCTGGAGACCGCGGGCGCGACCATCGGCCCCGAGGAGGTGGCCGAGGCCATGACCTGGGAAGGTATCATCGGCCT
>JALXBY010000377.1 GCA_026991215.1 Anaerolineales bacterium | reverse complement strand
CACCTGGACCCTGCTTTTGGCCGCGCCCACCACCTTCCACGTGGCTGGCAAGCACGTGCCCTTCCCCATGCCGGGGTGGGTGTTCGGCAGCCTGCTGAACAAGTGGAACGCGTTCGCGCCAGTGACCTTCCCGCCCGAGGCCCGGCGCTACGCGGAGGAAGTGGTGGCCGTGAGCCGGTATCAACTCAGCACCCGGGCCGTGCCCTTGAAAGAGGGGGCGTTGCGCATCGGCGCGGTGGGCCAGGTCACCTACCGGGCCCTGAGCTACGACCGGTACTGGATGAGCGTGATGGAGGTCCTAGCCCGCTTCGCGCTGTTCGCGGGTGTGGGCGCGGGCACTGCCTACGGCCTGGGCCAGGCGAGGTATGTGGGGTAGGGGCACGCATCGGTTGCCGGGGCCTGGGAAAGTCACGTGTTATCAGCCCCCTGGTGCGCATCAAAGGCCTTTGCCATCCTGCGTGCCCCCGCGATGACGTCGGGAATGCCAACGCCCCGGTAGGCGTTCCCGACCAGGGATAGGTTGGGCCACTGGCCCGCGCGCGAGAAGATGGCCTCCACCCGTTCCAGGTGCCCCACCGGGTATTGGGGCAGGGCCGGACGCCACCGGAACACCCACGTTCGCACCGGCGCGGTCGCGATGCCCATGGTTTCCCGCAACTCGCGGCGGGTCAGCGCCAGGATGTCCTCCTCCGGCCAGTTCACCACGTCGTCGGCCCCGGCCCGGCCAAAGAAGCAGCGCAACAGCACGAACCCTTGTGGGGCCCGATGGGGGAACTTGCTGGAGGTCCACGAGCAGGCCAGCAGGGGACGGCCTTCGACCCGCGGCACCACGAACCCCGAACCCTCCAGGGGGTGGGTCACGTCTTCCCGCTTCAAAGCCACGTTGACGATGACCGAAGACGCATACGGGATGCCCGCGAGCAACCCGGCCAGTTCCGGGTCGAAGGTCTCGACCACCCTGGCCGCGGCATGGGCCGGGAGGGCCAGTACCACGCCATCGGCGTCCAGGGTCGAGCCATCGGCCAGGTGCAATCGCCAGCCGCTTTTGCGGGGTTGCAGCGCCCGGACCTGGCTCCGCAGGTGCAGGCTGGCCCGGCCCTGGAGGTGGGCCACCAGTGCCTCCACCATGCGGGCCAGGCCGCCCCGCAGGGTCACGAAGGCCGAGGCCGGCCGCCCCCGCCTTTGGGCCGCGGCCCGCTGCTGCCTGACCCGATGCAGCAGGCCCCGTAACAGGCTGCCGTAGGTCTGTTCCAGGTCCAGAAGTTGCGGATACGTGGCCCGCAGGCTCAGTTGCCGGGCGTCGCCGGCGTAGATGCCCGCGAACAGGGGTTCCACGATGTGCTCGAAGACCTCCCGGCCCAGGTGCCGCATCACGAAGTCGGCCACGGAAACGTCCTGCCCTGGCGGGGTTCGGGTGCGCATGACCAGGTTCCACGCGGCCCGCAGCTTGCCCCAGGGGGAAAGCAACGACGTGCGGAACAGCGGCCCCAGCCGGGCGGGAATCATCAGGGTGAGGCCCTCAGGCAGGGGGTGCAGGCGGCCCTGGAAGTAAATGAAGGCCCGGCGGCCCGGCACCGTCCCCACGATTTCCGAAGCCAGGCCCAGGGCCTTCCAGAGTTCCACACCGGCGGGTTTGAAGGCCAGGACGCTATCCGGTCCGCCCTCGACCACGAAACCATCCTCCCGCACGGTGCGGATGACGCCGCCCCAGCGGTCCGAGGCCTCCAGCACGTAGAGACGCAGGGGTCGTTTTCGGGCCTGGGCCTGTTGCAGCAGGAAGTACGCGCTGCTCAGGCCCGCGATGCCGCCGCCAACGATGGCAAGGGTTTCCATGGGGTCCTCCGCTTTCCGCAGTGCGCAGTCCGCAGTCCGTGGTCAGCAGTCGGCAGTGGGCAGTCAGCCGTCGCCGGTCGGCTGTCCGATGACCACTGACTGCCGACCGCCGACTGCCGACAGCCGACCCTGTCCACGGGATTGTAGTCTCCCTCAGGGATACGGTAAACTAAACCTCCCACATCTTGCGTAACCGGTAGGTGGCGATGAAGGTGTATCTGGATACCCTGGGGTGCCGTTTGAACCAGAGCGAAATCGAGCGGATGGCCCGGGAGTTTCGGGCCGCGGGGCACACCCTGGTGGCCGACCCCGCGGAGGCCGACCTGGTGGTGGTGAACACCTGCGCGGTCACCCAAAAGGCCGTGGCCGATTCCCGCAAGACCGTTCGCCGCATCGCCCGCGCAGGCGCGCGGGATATCGTGGTCACCGGGTGCTGGGCCACCCTGGAGCCGGAGGCGGTCCAGGCCCTGCCCCGGGTCCGCATGGTCGTCCCCAACACCGAAAAAGACCGCCTCGTCGCCCGGGTCCTGGACCTGCCGACCGAGGTCTTCGATTTGGAACCCATTGCCCGGGAACCCCTGCCGGGCCTGCGGCTGCGCACCCGGGCCTTCATCAAGGTGCAGGATGGCTGTAACCTGCGCTGTACCTTCTGTATTACCACCATCGCCCGGGGGCCTTCCCGGAGCCGGCCCATCGATGAAGTACTCAACGACGTGCGGGCCGCGCTGTGGGGCGGCGCGCAGGAAATCGTGCTCACCGGCGTGCACCTGGGGGCCTGGGGCCGGGACTTCGACCCGCCCCTGCACCTCAAGGACCTGGTGCGGGCCATTCTGCAGGAGACCGACGTCCCCCGGCTGCGCCTTTCCTCCCTGGAACCCTGGGACCTGGACGAGGACTTCTTCGCCCTCTGGGAAGACCCCCGGATGTGCCGTCACCTGCACCTGCCGTTGCAGTCGGGCAGTCTAACGGTGTTGCGGCGCATGGCCCGTCGCACCACGCCGGAACGTTTTGCCCGCCTGGTGGAGACCGCGCGGCGGTACATCCCCGACGTGGCCATCACCACGGATATCATCGTGGGCTTCCCCGGTGAGACCGAAGCCGAGTTCGAGGAAAGCCTGGCCTTCGTCCGGGCCATGGACTTTGCCGGCGGGCATGTGTTCACCTATTCCGAACGGCCCGGCACGGCCGCGGCCCGGATGCCCAACCCGGTGCCGCACCGCATCCGTAAGGAGCGCAACGCCCGGATGCGCGCGGTGCTGGAAGAAAGCGCGCGGGCCTTCCGCCGGCGTTTCCTGGGCCGCACGCTGACCGTGTTGTGGGAAGCCACGAGCACCCTGGGCCCCCAGGGCTGGACCCTGACCGGCCTGACGGATAATTACCTCCGCGTCCAGGCCACCGCGCCGCAAAACTTGTGGAACCGGCTGACCCCGGTCCGCCTGTTGGCCGAAGGGCAAAACGGCACGCTCCAGGGGGAAATCGTGGCCGGCTGACCCGCGCGGGCCTGCGGTCACCCCTTTTCCCAAAAAGCCCAGACCCCGGTCATCAGGGCCATCAGAAGGCCCAGGCCCCAAACGAGAACCAGGGCCGGGGCTTTGGCGTCTTTCAGCACCCATGTGGCCAGGGGGAAAGCCGCGGCGCCCACCAGGGCCGCCGCGAGCAGGCCCCGAACCGAAGGGAACCCAGGGACGCGTCGGAAGCCCTGCGGGGCAGCAGGGGTTGTCTTCCGCAGCGCGCGGGCCAGGGCCAGACCCACCAGGAGGTACATCCCCCAGACCATCGCCTGGGCCGGCCAGAAGGCAGGGAGACGCTCCGGTGTCGCGGCCGCACCCAGGAGGACGTAGTAAGCCAGCAGCCAGAGGAAAAGCCAGCCCGTGGCCCGCGGCCCGGGGAGCAGGGCTTCGAGGCCCGGCCTGGGGCGGGGCAGGCGACGGCGGGCCAGCCAGGTCAGCAGCGCGAGCACGGCCAGGTTGCCCAGGGCCGCAGCCAGGCTGCGCCCGACCGAGGGCGCGTACACCGCCTGGACCACCGCGGCAAAGAGGCTCAGGCCTATCCATCCCCAGGTGGAACCGTACACCCGCTGCAGGCCCGCGGGCAGCGCAGTCAGCACGGTACGGGTGCTGGTCAGCAGCCCTTCCGCCAGCACCACCGGGGTGATGAACGAAAACCAGGTATGCCACCAGTAGAGCACGCCGATGTCCACCACCGCCAGCCCGCCCACGTTGACCCAGGCTTCCCCCAGGGGCCGCCAGAACATCTTGGTGATGTAGGCCTCCTGCAGGGCGTACAGCCCGCCGGCCAGCGCAAGATGCCGAAACCGCAGCGGTCCCCGCCGGTACCGGAGGACCAGGGTCAGGAGGAGCAGGGTATGCAACTCGTAGAGGGGCCAGACCACAACCAGGCCCCAGGGCTGGAAGAAGGGGAACCAGGTGGACCCTGGTACGACTTCCCCCAAGAACACGCTATAGGCAGCCAGGGCCAGGGCGAACCACCAGCCCGCGCGCGGGGATGGCTTTTCGGGAAGGACCATCATGCCTGTGGACAGTGGTCGGCAGTCGGCAGTCAGCAGTTGGCAGTCGGCAGTCGGCTGACCGCGTCAGCGGACCGCGCACTGCGGACCGCGCACTGCGCACTGCCGACAGCACTTACCCCTCCGGGGCTTCTCGCTTGCGGTAGAAGACCAGGAGCACGCTGCCGTAGCGACGCTGGTCGAATTCCTCCAGGTGGCGCAGGGGCAGGTCTTCATATTCCCTGGGGTGGATTTGGGCAATGGCCCAGCCGTCTTCGGCCAGCCATTCTGGATGTTCGTCGAGTTTGTGCAGAGCCCGGCTCCACAGGCCGTGGTATTGCGGTGGCGCGATGAAGATGTAGTCGAAGGCCCGGTCCGGTCGTTCCAGCAGGGCGAACACGTCCACCTGGAGGATTTCCGCGTTTTCGGGGGTGCCCAACCGGGTGCGGGCCAGGTTTTGCTCGATGAGCCGGATGGCCTTGGGGTTCCATTCCACGAAGCGCACGAACGCGGCCCCGCGGCTCAGGGCCTCCAGACCCACGCTGCCGATGCCCGCGAACAGGTCCATCCAGGTGGACCCCAACACGTCAGGGCCGATGATGTTGAAGAGGGCCATTTTGGCCTTGTCGGTGATGGGCCGGATTTCGTTGCCGGGCAGGGAGAGCAGGCGCATACCCTTAGCCCGTCCGGCGATGATGCGCGGCATGGACCGCCTCCCAAAGGGGATGAGCGGATTTGAGAAGGTGTGAATCACCTTCTCACTACCCTTCGAGTATAAACAAAAAACCCCGGCCAACCGGCCGGGGTTTTTTGAGGTCGTTGCCTGGGTTAGATGTTGGCTACGATGTTGCTGAAGATGTTGCCCACACCCTGACCAAGCACGACCAGAATCACGATGACCACGATGGCGACCAGAGCAAGGATCAGCGCGTATTCCACGAGACCCTGAGCCTTGCGCGGAGCGAACAACATGGCATCACCTCCTCAATAAAATTGCACCCCTATTGTGCCTGCGGCCCGGCACCGCGTCAACCCCTACGGTATAAGAGTTTCGTGAGAATTCTGACCTCGTTCTCGGGACCGGACCATTTCCCACAACGCCTGGTTCATGGGCGCGGTCAGGCCCAGGCGTTGGGCTTCCCGTACCACGGCCCCGCACAACGCATCGATTTCCGTGGGCCGACCCTGGCTCAGGTCCTGCAGCATGGAGTTGCGGTTGGCCGCGGTCGCGGCCAGCACTCGCCGCACTTCTGCCATGGGGTCGTCATACGGCAGCGGCACACCCAGGGCGTTTACCACCTGCATCACCTCCTGCACCGCCTTTTCCATGAAGCAAAGGGCCGTGGCATCCTGGAGCAACTCGCCGTTGGTCTTGCCCAGCAAGGCCCCAAAGGGGTTGACCGCCACGTTGATGAGCAACTTCCCCCATAGGGCCGAGCGGGCATCGTCCACGACCCGGACCCGGAACCCCGCCCGCTGCAGCGCCTGGACCAGGGAGGGCAACCTGGGGTGCCGTTCCACCACGATTTCTTCGCCACCCGCCGCGCGCACCCGGCCGGGCGCGAGCAGCGTGGCCCCGGCCATGGTGACGCCAACCGCGACCCGGTCCGCACCCAGGGCCTCCCGCAGCCGTTCCTGGTGGCCCAGCCCGTTCTGCAAGGTCAGGGCCAGGCCGTCTTCGGCCAGGGTGGGCTGGAGCCGGGCAATCGCGGCCTCGGTCTGCCAGGCTTTCACCAAAATCAGCGCGTACCGGTGCCGGGGGACCTGCTCCGGCCGGTCCGTGGCCCGGACCGGTACCTGGATTTCCCGCCCATCGGGTTCGAGCACCCGCGCGCCATGGGCCTGCAACGCCGCAATGCCTTCCCGCCAGGAACCCAGGAGGGTGACCGGATGCCCCTGTTGGGCCAGCCGGGCCGCGAACAGGGTCGCCAGCGCGCCCGTGCCGACGATGAGCACCGGGAAGGGGGTCACGTCTCCTGCATGAGGCGCAGGAAGGTCTGCCATTCCTCTTCCTCCATATAGGTGCTGTGCTCGGACGCGGGGAAGCGGCGGGCTTCCACGTCTTCCTTATAAGCCTGCAACGCCTTGCGGATCTCGGCCCCGATGTTGGCATACCGCCTGACGAACTTGGGGGTGAACTCCTCGAACATGCCCACCAGGTCGTGGAAGACCAGGACCTGGCCGTCGCAGTCCGGCCCCGCACCGATGCCGATGGTGGGGATGTCCAGGCGTTGGGTGATGTACCCCGCGATTTGGGCCGGGACCATCTCCAGGACCAGGGCGAAACAACCGGCCTCTTGCAGGGCCAGGGCGTCTTCCACCAGCCGTTTGGCGGCTTCCGCGGTGCGCCCCTGCAGGCGAAAACCCCCGAACTGCATGACCTTCTGGGGGGTCAGGCCGATGTGCCCCATGACCGGAATGCCGGCTTCGACCAGGGCGCGGACCGTATCCACCTGTTCCCGGCCCCCTTCGATTTTGACCGCGTCCATGCCGGCCTCTTGCAGGAAGCGGCCCGCATTGCGCAGGGCCGTTTCGATGGAGACCTGATAGGACATGAAGGGCATATCGCCCACAAGGAGCGCCCGTTTTGCCCCCCGCGCCACGGCTTTGGCGTGGTGCAGCATGGCTTCCATGGTGACCGGCAGGGTGTTGGGGTACCCAAGGACCACCATGCCCAGGGAATCCCCCACTAAGATGACGTCGATGCCCGCCTCATCGACCCAGCGGGCCGTTGGGTAATCGTACGCGGTCATCATGGTGATGGGTTCCCCGCGGCGTTTCTTCTGGCGAAGGGTACGGACCGTGACCTTCCTGCTGCTCATCGAACCCCTCCTTTTTGGGTGTTTTGCCAGGGTGCGAGGCATTTTCTCACCTGAACTTTGGCTTTTTCCGGCGGACGAACGCCCATCATTCTTGGGTAGAGGAGGGCATTGCCCTCTCCCCAGATAAGCCGCCTTCACCGGGGTTGGGCGGATTGCAGCACGTCGTGATACCAGCGGCGCAACGCATCGACCGTAAGGCCCTCTCCCGGCAGGGATGCCTGAATGCGGCCCCGATGGAGCAGGTCAAAGCGATGGGCCAGGGGCAGCACCCGCTCGAAATCGTGGGAGGTCAGGACCAGGGTGCGGCCCTGCTGGACCAGGTCCTGGATGGCCTGCAGGAGGATGTCCGCGGCCTGCTGGTCCAGGCCGGTAAAGGGTTCATCGAGGAGCAGGACGTGGGGCTGAGGCAGGAGCACCCGGGCCAGGGCCAGGCGTTGCTGCATGCCCCGGGAAAAGGTGCGGACCGGGTCGTTGCGTCGGGTCCAGAGGCCCACCTGTTCCAGCAGGTCGCGAATGCGGGTTTCGGGCTGGGGGATGCCGTACAGTCGGGCGTAGAAGTGGAGGTTTTGCAGCGCGGTCAGGTCGGGGTAGAGCGCGGTGGCGTGGCCCAGGTACCCCAACCGCGCCCGGACCTGGGTGGCTTCCTGGGGCAGCCGGGCGCCCAGGACCGTGATGCTGCCGTGCTGAAAACGGGTCAGACCCGCCAGGAGGCGAAGCAGGGTCGTCTTGCCCGCGCCGTTGGGTCCGACCAGCACCACGATGCTCCCCTGGGGCACGTCCCAGTCCAGGTTCCGCAGCACCCAGCGGTACCCATAGCGTTTGTGCAGGCGGCGAACGCGAATGGCGGGTTCCATGCGACGACTCCGGCCATGGGGCTGGTATAAGCATCATACCCCATAAGGTGGCATCATGGCCCTGGAAGGGGGCTGTCTGCTGCCACGCGGACCCTGCTCCTGGGCAAATCGGGGGGAATTTTATCCATCGGCCCAGGTCGCTGTCATCGTCAATGGGGCGAATGTCCCCTGAAGGGTTGTGCAAAACGCGGGGCGCATCCATGCCAAAAGGCATCCTTCCCCCTTGGTACACTGTTTATGCCTGCCCAAACCCCTGCCTGAGGAGGTCCCAAATGGTCAGGTGGATTTACACCTTCGAGGATTATGCCGCCTTGAAGGAGGAACTTCAGGGCGACGAGGATGCCTTACGCACCCTCTTGGGCGGGAAAGGCGCCGGCCTGGGCGAGATGACCGCCATTGGCCTTCCGGTGCCCCCTGGCTTCACCATCACCACCAGGGCCTGCCTGCATTACCTGGAACACCAGACCTGGCCTGAAGGCCTGTGGGAACAGGTGCTGGAGGGCATGAAGTACCTGGAGGCCAAAGTGGGCCGGCGCTTCGGCGACCCGGAAAACCCGCTTTTGGTCTCCGTGCGCTCCGGCGCGAAGTTCTCCATGCCCGGCATGATGGATACCATCCTCAACGTGGGCCTCAACGATGAAACCGTCCACGGCCTCATCCGCATGACCGGGAACCCCCGCTTTGCCTGGGATGCTTACCGCCGACTGCTGCAGATGTTCGGCAAGACCGTGCTGGGCCTCCCGGAGGAGGACTTCGAACGCGAAATCCAGGAGATGGTGCGCACGTACGGGGTGCAGGACGAACTTTCCCTGCCCACCGAATCCCTGCAGGAACTGGTCGAACGCTTCAAGACGGTGTACCAGCGCCACGGCAGGGCCTTCCCCCAGGACCCCTACGAGCAGTTGCGTCTGGCCATCGAAGCCGTGTTCCGCTCCTGGAACAGTCCCCGGGCCATGGCCTACCGGGAGCGTACCGGCATCCCCCATGACCTGGGTACCGCGGTGAACATCGTGACCATGGTCTTCGGCAACCTGGGCATGGATTCGGGCACAGGTGTGGTCTTCACCCGTAACCCCAGCACGGGGGAAAAGCAACTCTGGGGCGAGTACCTGCTCAACGCCCAGGGCGAGGACGTGGTCGCGGGGATTCGGACGCCTTCGCCCATTCAGAAACTTGCGGAAGACCTGCCCCAGGCCTACGAACAACTCAAGCACATGGCCGAACTCCTGGAGCGCCACTTCCGCACCATGCAGGACGTGGAGTTCACCATCGAGCGGGGGAAGGTGTGGATGCTCCAGACCCGCGCGGGCAAGGCCACCCCGCGGGCCAAGGTCAAGATGGCCGTGGACATGCACCAGGAGGGCCTGATTTCCAAAGAGGAGGCCGTGCGGCGGGTTTCCCCCCAGGATGTGGAACTGCTCTTGCATCCCCAGTTCAATCCCCATGAGATGGCCCGGGCCCGCTACGAGGGTCGGCTCCTGGCCACGGGGGTGAACGCCTCGCCCGGCGCGGCCGTGGGGAAGGTCTACTTCGACCCCGAAACCGCCAAGGCCAGGGCCGCGGAGGGCGAGCCGGTCATCCTGGTGCGGCCCTTCACCAAACCCGAGGACGTACCGGCCATGCTGGTGGCCCAGGGGGTGCTGACCACGGAAGGCGGCGCGACCTCCCACGCGGCCGTGGTGGCCCGCCAGTTCGGCATCCCCGCGGTGGTGGGCGCGTCGGAAATCCGCCTGGACCTGGAGGCCCGGGTCATGCGGGCCAACGGTCACGAGGTGCGGGAAGGGGAATGGCTTTCCCTGGACGGCACGTCGGGC
>JALXBY010000376.1 GCA_026991215.1 Anaerolineales bacterium | reverse complement strand
GTACCGGCCCGGACGCTTCGGGTGGCCCATCAGGAATTGCCGGATACTTTGTTCGGTGTGTTCCCCAAACGTATGATGTGGTGGTTGATGCGTCCCTGGATGCACAATCCAGGGGTGCGTCTTGTGAATTTGGGGAAGTATCTGGCTGCCCGGACGCTGGCACATCAGAAGGTGTACCGGCAGTCGTTGGTGGCTTTCAATTTTTTGTTGGATTACATCCCTGGATGGGAACGGGCGTATGGCCGCGGGGGGTTGATCCAGTTTCAGGTTTTCGTCCCCAAGGCGCGGGCTTTGGATGTGTTTACGGAGATGTTGCGGTATAGCCAGCGGACCCAACCTTCGTACCTGGTCGTCATCAAGCGGCATCGGCCGGATAGATTTTTGTTGAGCCATGCGGTGGATGGGTTTTCCATGGCCATGGACTTTCCGGTGCGGGCTTCGAATCGGGAGGTTTTGGGGTGGATGTTGAACTATTTCCACCGGTTGGTGTTGGATGCTGGGGGGCGTTTTTATTTTGCGAAGGATGCATCCCTGACCCCTGAAGTCGCCAGGGCCTTTTTGGGGGATGATGCGTTGCGGAAGTTCTTCCGGTTGAAGGTGCAGTGGGACCCGCAACACGTGCTGCAATCGGCCCTGTACCGGCGGGTGTTGTTGCCCTTGCGGGAAGAGGTTTTGGGTGGAGGCAGAGAGGGATGAGCCGACGGCGGAAACAGGTACAGGAGCCGTTGCGTTTGCTGCAAGCGGCCGTTGCCCTGGGCCAGGAAGAGGCCCTGGAAGCAGCGTTGGGGTACTGGCTGGAAGACGAGGCGATTGCCGGAAATCGAAGGCTTTCGGCCGCGCGGGTGACGCGGGAACTGGTGCCCGCGGGTCGCTTGTTGGCTGATGAAAAGGTCCCTGTCCGTTTTCTGGCGCGGCTGGCCCGGCATCGGCTGGCCGCGTTTCGGGCCATGGCTGCGGCGGCCTGGGCCTTTCGCTTCCTGCACGGACCGGACCGGGACGCGGCTCGCGATTGGCTGACTCGCCTTTCCAGGGACGACCGCGAAGAGGTGCGGGAGGCGATGCGGGTTGCTTTGTTGGAGGGTTGTGGGGAGGGGTGTGAGGGAAGGGTTTTGGGGTTTGTTCGGGATTGGCTACACGAAAAGGGGCTTTCCCCAAAGACCAAGGCCATTGCCCTGGCCCTGCTGCGGGCGATGGTAACCCAACCTGAGGACGTGGCCAAAGCCCTGGACCTCATCGAAAAGGCCCGGCTGCCCCGCCACGAAAGCCTGCGGGAGGCCTGGGTAACCACTTTGGCCGCCCTGGGTCGGCTGGCCCCCGATGTGGTCCTGGACCGGTTCGGACGATGGCTGCTGGCCCGCCCCCGCTGGGCCCCGTGGATGGCCCAGGCCCTGGCCCGAAAGTGGGCGGCCCAGCGGCCGACCCAGGTCCTGCACCTACTGGAGGCCATGACCCACCGCTGGGGCCGGCGGAAGTGGATTGTGCAGGCCCTTCAGGGGTTGGTCCGTGAGGGGGTGCTGGAGGGGGATGAAGTGCAGCGGTTGTTGAGTGAATGGCTACACGAAGAGCCAGACGTGTAAATTCTCACGGAGGCACAGCGAACACAGAGGAGATTTTGGCCTTTTCCAACGGATAGGCTGTGTTGTCCGTCCTCTGTGTGAGTAGATGTCAGAATATGAAACACAGGTGAAGCGCGGCGGCTGCTGAATGGCTACACGAAGGGCCGGATTTGTGAAGGCGGGGTGGGGAAGGGGAATGCCCTCCCCCGCCCTTTGGGAGCCTCATACCCCATGACGCACAAGGTGAAATCCAAGCTTCAAGTTGTACGTGGAGGCCCTTGAAGCACTCTGATTGGCTACACGAAATTCGGCAATACAAGTCTATGGCTACACGAAATCCTCCAGCCAACCACGATCGACCACTGACCACTGACCACTGTCCACTGTCCACTGTCCACTCCCCCTACAACCCTGCCTTCGCCGCCAGTGCTGCCAGTTCCGCACGGTTGGCCGCCCCCACCTTGCGCATAATCCGCCGCAGGTGGGTCTTGACCGTGTTCTCCGAAATCACCAGCAACCGGGCAATCTCCGCATTGGTATAGCCCTGGGCCACCAGTCGTAAAATCTCCCGCTCCCGGGGGGAAAGCCCTTCCAGGGGATGCGCTTCCTCCAGCGTACCCTGCCGCACATGGGCCACGAGTTTGGCCGCCACTTCCGGGGAGAGCAGCGTCTGGCCCTGATACGCCAGACGGATGCCCCGTAACACCTCATCCGGCGTCGCGCTCTTGAGCAGATACCCATGGGCCCCGGCCCGCAGCGCTTCCAACAGGTCGGCATCCGCGCTGGAAACGGTCAGCATCAACACCCGCACCTGGGGCAGCATCCGCAAAATGCGCCGGGTGGCCTCGATGCCGCCTTCTTCGGGCAGGTTCACGTCCATGAGCACGATGTCCGGCCGCACCTCCCGGGCCAGGGTTACCGCGGTCGCAGCGTCCCCGGCTGCGCCCACGACTTCGATATCCGGCTGCTCGTTGAGGAAACTCACCAACCCCTGCCGGAACAGGGCGTGGTCATCCACCACCAGCACGCGAATCACGGCCATGACCTTCCTCCTCCCGGACCAGACCTGTAAGGGCCGCCTGCCCATCCAGGGGGACCCAGGCCAGGATACAGGTCCCCTCGCCGGGGCGGGAACGGATTTCCAGCCGACCGCCCAGGCTCTGCACCCGCTCCCGCATGGTCAGGAGGCCGAAGTGCCGCTTCCCCTCGGCCTGGAGGCGCTGCAAATCGAAGCCTACACCATCGTCGCATATGTGCAAGCGCAAAAGGCCCTGGGGGGTGGAACGCAATTCCAGGGTGACCCGCGAGGCCCTGGCGTGCCGCCGCACGTTGGTCAGGGCCTCTTGCACGACCCGCAACAACTGAACCTGGGCGGCCAGGGGCAGGCGCAGGTCTTCAATGTCGGTCTCCACGTGAATCCCGGTGCGCACG
>JALXBY010000375.1 GCA_026991215.1 Anaerolineales bacterium | reverse complement strand
GCGCGACTCGCCCTACGAACTGGCTGCATTCGACGAACTGGGGAACATGCTGCTCTGCAGTCCGGAACGGGAGGCCCTGCTTCGTATCCTGCCGGTCCCGACCCGGCCCTGGGAGCACATCTTCCGGGTCCGGGCCTTTGAGGGTTTGCTCTACGTGCTGGACGTGGGCCAGGGCAACATCTTCGTGCTGGAAGCGCCGAACCCCGCGGCCGGGGTACCTCGGTCCCTGTTCCCGCCCGAAGCCCCAAAGCCCGACCTGGACCAGGTGGTGGACTTCGCGGTGTGGCGGGGGGAGATGTTCCTGCTGTTCGTGGACGGACGGGTCATGCGTTGTATCTTCCCCCTGCAGGAGGAGGCCGCAACCCAGTGCGAACCCCTGGCCTTTCGCGACCGGCGGCCGGAGCGGGCCGAACAGACCTACCCCATCTGGCCCAACACCCGCTTCGCGGCCATGGACCTCTACCGGGGTCCGGAACCGACCCTGTTCTTCCTGGACGCCTTGCAGGGCCGGGTCTTTCGCTTTTCCCTGAAACTGCGTTATCTGGCCCAGTACCGCCCCGAAACCCCCTGGCCCCAGGTGCCGACGACGTTCCTGGTGCAGCGCTTTGGGAACACACCCTACCTCTTCGTGGCCACGACCAACGACATCTACGCTGCTGCGTTGCCATAGCGGCCCACCAACCGCCGACCGCCGACTGCCGACTGCTGACCGCTGACTGCCGACCGCCGACCGCTGACTGCTATGACCCTGCTCCTCTTCAACAAACCCTACGGCGTGCTTTCCTCGTTTACCGACCCGGACGACCTGGGCCGGCCCACCCTCAAGCAGTACATCCCCGTGCCCAGGGTGTACCCCGCGGGCCGGCTGGACCTGCGTTCCGAAGGCCTGCTCCTCCTCACCGACGATGGCCGGCTCATCCACCGCATCACCCATCCCCGCTATAAACTGCCCAAGGTGTACTGGGTCCTGGTGGAAGGCGTGCCGGACCGCCACGCGCTGGCCCGGCTGCAGCAGGGGGTACGGCTGAAGGATGGCTACGTCACCCGGCCGGCCAGGGTGGTGGTCATGCCCCAGGCGCCCCACGTCTGGCCCCGGAACCCACCGGCCCGCTCCCGCGGACCCACGACCTGGCTGCAAATCACCCTGTGGGAAGGCAAGAAGCACCAGGTCCGCAAGATGACCGCGGCCGTGGGCCTGCCTACCTTACGCTTGATTCGCTGGGCCATCGGGCCGCTGACCCTGCACGGCCTGCAGCCTGGGCAGTGGCGCTATGCCACGCCTTCGGAAGAAGCCCGCCTGTACCGTTTGCTCCGCCTCCCGATGCCCCGCCATGGGAAACCCGCACGCTGACCGCTTCCGCGGCTGGTTCTGGCTGCCGTGGCTGCTGGCCCTGGGCCTGGGATGGTGGCGCTTTGGGGGCCAGGTGCCCTTCCCCTTCCGGGCCTTGTATTCGGACTACCTGCTGGCCCACATGCCCCAGGTGGCCTATCTGCGGGCCATGTGGAAGGCCGGGTACGGCCTGGCCCTCTGGATCCCTGGACAGTTGGGCGGCTACCCCCTATACGCGGACCCCTTGAGCACACCGGCCTACCCGCCCGGTTGGACGGCCTGGCTGCTGCCCGTGCCCTGGGGCCTGAACCTGGTATTGGCCCTGCACATGTTCTGGGCGGCCCTGGGCATGTACCACCTGCTCCGGTACCGGGGGGCTTCGGCGTTCTGGGCCTGGCTGCTGGCCACGTGGTGGATGCTGCTCCCCAAGGCCTGGGCGCACCTGGCCGCCGGTCATCTCACCCTGCTTTACAGCCTGGCCTGGCTGCCCTGGGCGCTGCTGGCCGCGCTGCAACACCGCTGGACCTGGACCGGCCTCGCCCTGGCCCTGGCCGGCCTGGCCGACCCGCGCGGGGGCCTGCTCGTACTGGTCGCCCTGGCCGTGGCGTGGGGAAGCGAAGCCCGGCCCGGCCCCCGCGCGCTGCTCTGGGTTCTTTTGCTAAGCGGCCTCCTGACCGCGCCCCTGGCCCTGCCGCTTTTGGGCTGGCTCCCCCAGACGCTGCGGGAGGCCGGCCCAAAGCCGGTCTACCCCTTCGACCTGACCGCGGCCCTGGGCCTGATTTCCCCCCTGTTCATCGGCGGGGAACCCGAACGGGTGAGTTTCTTCCCCCTGAGCCTGTGGCTGCCCGCGCTGGCCGTACTGCTTCGGGATGGACGTGCGCGGCAGCGCCGGTTGGGTCTCCTACTCCAGGTCGTGGGCCTGGCCCTGGCGTTGACCGCGGGGCTTTGGTCCCCATGGGTGCCCGGTATCGCCCAGTTCCGGGTGCCCTTGCGCTGGCTCTGGCTGTGGAACTTGGGCATGGTGTTGACCGCGGGCCGCTGGCGACCCGGCGACGAACCCATGCCCGCCTTCCGCCGGCTGGCCTTTGGCCTCTGGATGTGGGGACTGCTTCAGGCCGCGGCCTGGTTCGCGCTGCTGCGGTCGCAGGTTCCTTTTCCACTTCCCTGGGTAGATGCTTTGGTGCTCCTCGACCTGGTGGGGACCGGCCTCTGGTTCTGGCAGGCTTCACGCAAGGCGGCCAGCCCTTGGCCGCGGATGCCCTTCGCGGGCGCGCTGGTCGCACCCTTGATGGGGCTGGTCTTCCTTGGGGGGTTTGTGCGCTTTCGGCCTTTGGGGGACGTGGAACCCGCGGGCCGCCGCGTGCTGGCCCATCTCCCCCTGCCCGAAGGCGCGCAGCCCTGGCTGCGGCCCCGGGTGCTGGACCTGACCTTCTCCCTTTTGCCTTGGCGCGCGGTGTTGGCTGAGGTGCCCATGGCCCACGGCATCCACCCCCTCTACAGCCGGGCCTACGACGCCGCGGTGCACCAGGCCCTGGGGTGGCAGCGCCCGGCCTATTCGGTGACCGTGCCTTACTTCTTCCCCCAACCGCCCCCACTGCGCCCGAACCTGCCGGCCTTGGCCCGGCTTCGGGTGGGCTACCTGGTCAGCCCGCAGCCCCTGCCTGAGACCGCGGCGGGCCAGGGCTTCCGCCTCACTCTGGTGTACCAGGACGGGACGTTCTGGGTCTACCGCCTTTCCCCCGCCTGCCCGCCGGCCTGGGTTGAACCGCCGGACGGCCCGGCAGACTGTTTCCGGCAGCCGGCCCAGGTGCTTTCCTGGACGCCCAACGAGGTGGTGCTGGAAGCCCAGGGACCGGGCCGCCTGGTCTGGGCCGAAAACGGCTACCCCGACTGGCAGGCCTGGGTCGATGGCCGCCCCGCCAGGCCGCTCCAGGTTGGACCCTGGCGGGCCGTGGACCTGCCCCCTGGGGTGCATCGGGTGCGGTGGCGTCTGGTCCCGCGACGGCTGTATCTGGGCTGGTCCCTGGCTCTGCTGGCCGCGGGCCTGGTTTTGCTTCGTCACCGGCGGCGCAGAGGGTTTTGATCTTTGGGAGGAGGGCAATGCCCGCCCCTACCCCAAACCTGGAGGGCAATGCCCGTCCCCACTCCAAACCTGGGGGCACAAGGGCCTGGGCTTTCCCCATGGTAGGATACAAACACCAGCGCCGAACCCCATGGCGTGAAGGAGTACCTATGCCCTCGCCATTGCACGGGAAACGCCTGCTCTTGGGTGTCACCGGGTCCATCGCCGCGTACAAGGCCGCGTTCCTGGCCTCCCGCCTGACCCAGGAGGGCGCGCAGGTCATTACCCTGCTGACCCCTGCAGCCGCCCGTTTCGTTTCCCCCCTAACTTTCCAGGGCCTGACCGGCAACCCCGCCTACACCCAGGCGGACCTCTGGGGCAGCCAGGGGCACCTCCTGCACCTGGACCTGGCCCGGCAGGCCCATGCCATGCTCATCGTGCCCTGCACCGCGGAGACCCTGGCCCAACTGGCCCAGGGCCACGCCGCGCACCTGGTCGGCCTGACCGCGCTGGCCCTGGAGCCGACCAAGCCCCTGTTCGTGGCCCCGGCCATGGATGGGTACATGTTCCACCAACCGCCGGTGCAGGAGCATCTGGCCCGGCTGCGGGAACGGGGCGTGCACATCCTGGGCCCCCTCAAGGGCCGGCTGGCTTCCGGCCTGGTGGCCTATGGCCGCATGATGGAGCCTGAAGCCATCCTGGACTACGTGCGGTGGTGGTTCGCCCGGAAGACCGGCCTGCTCCGGGGCTGGAAAGTGGTGGTGACCGCCGGCCCCACCTGGGAGAAGGTGGACGCGGTCCGGGTGTTCACCAACCGCTCTTCGGGCAAACAAGGGTATGCCCTGGCCGAAGCCGCGCGGGACCGGGGCGCGGAGGTCGTGCTGATTTCCGGCCCCACCTTGCTGCCGCCGCCGGCCCATGTGCAGGTGGTCCGGGTGGAAAGCGCGCGGGAGATGCTGGACGCGCTGCTGACCCACATCGACGCCGCGGACCTGTTGCTCAAGGCCGCGGCCGTGGCCGACTACCGTCCGGCCCGGTCCCGGAAGGAGAAGGTCAAGAAGGGCCGGGAGCGCTGGCGGCTCACCCTCCAGGCCAACCCGGACCTGCTCCAGACGGTCGCGGCCCGGCGGACGCGCACCGGCTTCCCCCGCTGGATGGTGGGCTTCGCGGCCGAAAGCCACCCGGACCTGGACGCAGTCCGGGTCAAGATGACCCGCAAGGGCCTGGACCTCATCCTGGTCAACGACATCACCCAGGCCGACGCGGGCTTCCAGGTGGATACGAACCGGGGCTGGGTCCTGGACCGCTTCGGCCATGGCCAGGACTTCCCGGCCCTGCCCAAGCGGGTGGTGGCCGAACTGCTATTGGCCTGGACCCTTTACCTGGACCAGGAGGCCGCGCTCTGGTACGTGGCACCCTGGGAAGTGTGGCAGCACGCGCGGGGCGCCGGGTCCCTGGCTTCCCCCTTTGTGGAAAGCCAAAAACCCTGGCCCCTGGCCCGTCGCGACCAGTTGCCGGCCCTGGCCCGTCGCCTGTACCCGGAGGTGCCCCTGGAACGACTGGTGGCCGTCCGCATCCACGGGCCGGAATGGGCCGGCCGGTGGACCTGGCAGTGGCGGGATGGCGATTGGTGGCCCTTCCTGCAGGCGACGCAGCCCCTGCCCCTGGCCCGGCTTCAGGCCCGGCCCCTGGTCGAGGTGGTGGATGATGTTTGAAAACTCTTCGAGTTTTCAAAATGAAAAGTGGCCACCGAACACAAGCGCAAGATTTTGGTTTCTAAAGCCATTTTACAAGTTCTTCTTTTGAGAAGGTGCTTCGCACCTTCTCAAAACCTCCTTAGGCCAACCTGCACCCAGGGAGGGGAGCCATGCCCATTGGCGTGCTGTGGCTGCAGTTGCACATGCCGGGGAGCCGTTCCCTCAAGGAGAAACGCCGCGCGCTCAAGTCCCTGCTCACCCGGCTGCAGCGGGAGTTCAACGTTTCGGTGGCGGAGATGGACGCGCTGGACCAGACGGACTTCGCGGTGGTGGCCTGCGCGCACATCAGCAACAACGCGGCCCACACCCACCGCACCCTGCAGAAGGTGGTCCAGTGGATCGAGACCCACTGGCACGGCGGGTACATCGCGGACGAGTCCATCGAGATGATTTAGCCCCTGCCCGCTGCCGGGAGCCGGGGGGTTGGGCTTTTCCGCCCATCTTACTTTAAGGCAAGTTTCCTTGACAGGAACCCCTGTTGGGCCTAAACTGGGTATAGCATTTTGCGAAATCCCTCGCCAGGAGGAAGGCCATGCGTTGGAAGCGGACGTGGTTCGTGGTGTTGGTGCTGGGGATGCTGGCCGTCGCGCTGGCCGCATGTCGGCCCGGCGGCGGCAAGGCGTACGGCGGCACCATCAAGATTGGCCACGTGGCCCCGCTCACGGGCGAAATTCCCAAGGTGGGTGAATCCGGCAAGCAGGCCCTGGAGCTGTGGCTGGAGGAGACCGGGGGCAAAGTCAATGTCGGCGGCACCGAATATCAAATCGAGTTCGTGCATGAAGACAACGAATCCAAAGCCGAATCCGCCGCGGCTGCGGTGACCAAACTGATTACCCAGGATAAAGTGCTGGCCATCATCGGCCCGTATGCGTCCAAGCAGGCCATCCCCGCGGGTGAAGTGGCGGACAAGAACAAGACGCCCCTCATCAGCCCCTGGTCCACCAACCCGCGCACCACGAAGGACCGGCCCTTCGTGTTCCGGGCCGCCTTCCTGGACGACTTCCAGGGCCAGGTGCTGGCCAAGTTCGCCCAAGAAGAGTTCGGCGCGCAGAAGGTCGCGGTGCTCTACGACATCGCCAGCGACTACCCCAAGGGCCTGGCCGAGTTCTTCCGGGCCGCGGCCGAGGACCTGGGCATGGAAGTGGTGGCCTTCGAGTCCTTCACCACGGGTGACAAGGACTTCAGCGCCCAACTGACCAAGATCATCAACTCGGGCGCGGACGTGCTGTTCACGCCCCAGTACTACAACGAGGTGCCCCTCATCGTGCGGCAGGCCAAGGAACTGGGCTGGGATAAGCCCATCCTGGGCAGCGACTCCTGGGGTTCCGCGGAACTCATGAACCTGTGCAAGGACGACTGCGTGGGCTACTACTTCAGCACCCACTGGGCCGTGGCCGGTGCCAAGGGCAAGGCCAAGGAGTTCATCGACAAGTACCAGGCCAAGTACGGCGAGACCCCCGACGACGTGGCCGCGCTGGCCTGGGATTCCGCGAACCTGCTCAAACTGGCCATCGAGAAGTGCGGCAAGCTGACCGGTAACGTGGAAGAAGACCGCCAGTGCATCCGGGACGCCCTGGCCTCCATCCCCGAATACGAGGGCGTCACCGGCCGCATGAAGTTCAACGAGCAGGGCGACCCCATCAAGTGCGCCATCATCGTGAAGATCACGCCCGACTACAAGTTCACCTTCTACAAGGCCGTGTGCCCTGAGGGCATGGGCCAGTAACCCCCTGCCCTGAACGCAAACCCGGGGTGGTTGTGAGGGCCACCCCGGGTTTTGTTTTGGCGCTATAGCCAGTGCATCATCGAAAAAGGGGCGGCCTCCAACCGGGCCGCCCCTTTGGGTAAGGCAGGCTCAATCGGTCGGCTCGGCTTCTGCCGCAACCCCCGCTTTGGGCAGGGCCTCGGCTTCGGGCACGCCCGCTTCTTCCTCCAGTTTGGGCAGCGGAATTTCCAGGGCTTCCTTGATGCGGTCGGGGTTGAAGCCCGTGCCCGCGGGGATGAGTTTGCCGATGATGACGTTCTCCTTCAGGCCCAGGAGCGGGTCCCGCTTGCCGGCCAGGGTAGCCTCGGCCAGCACCCGGATGGTGTGCTGGAAGGACGCGGCCGAGAGCCAGGACTCGGTGGCCAGCGCGGCCTTGGAAATCCCCAGGAGTTGCTCCCGGTACCGGGCCGGCTGCTTGCCCCTGGAGCGCAGGTACTCGTTGATGCGCAGGATGTGGATGCGGTTGACCAGGTCCCCGGGCATGTAGTCGGTATCCCCAGGATGCACGATGAGGACCCGGCCCAGCATCTTGCGCAGCACGATTTCGAAGTGCTTGTCGTGAATCTTCTGGCCCTGGGCCTGGTACACCTTCTGCACTTCGGCCAGGATGTACCGCTGCACCGCCTCCCGGCCCCGCACCTGGAGCAGGCGATGCGGGTTCAGGGAGCCTTCGGTCAGGGCCTGGCCGGCCTGGACCTTATCCCCGGTCTTGACCAGGAGCTTGGTGGTGTTGGGCACTTCGTATTCCCGGACCTCCTTGACCTCGTAGGCCACCACGATGCGGTTGCCCTCCACCCGCACCCGGCCCTTGTGCTTGGCCTCGATGCGCTCCTCGCCCTTGTGGGCCAGGGGTTGGCCGGGCTCCACCTCGTCCTCGGTCTGGACGAGGATGGTCCAGCCCTCGGGCACCACGTACTCCTCTTCGGCCATGTGGCTGTGCACGATGCGGATGAGGAGCATGTCGCTGTACTTCTCGGAGGGCAGCACCTGCACCGTGCCGTCGATGTCGGCCATGATGGCCTGGCCCTTGGGTTCGCGGCGGGCCTCCAGCAGTTCTTCCACCCGGGGCAGACCCGTGGTGATGTCGCTCGCGGAAGCCACACCGCCGGTGTGGAAGGTCCGCAGGGTGAGCTGGGTGCCGGGCTCGCCGATGGACTGGGCTGCGATGATGCCCACCGCGGTGCCCACCTTGACCATTTCGCCCGTGCCCAGGTCCAGGCCGTAGCACTTGGCGCACACGCCGAAGGGCGATTCACAGGTCAGCGGGGAGTACACCCGGACCCGGTCCACCTTGGAGGCGTTGAGGCGCTTGATGTGGGCCTTGGTGATGAGTTCGCCCTTGCGGACCAGCACCTCGCCGGTCTCGGGGTCCACCACGTGCTCGGCGGCCACCCGGCCCCACAGGCGGAAGTCCCAGGATTCCTCCTCCCGCCATTCCTCGCGGCGGTAGATGGTCCAGGCCTGTTCGGTGCCGCAGTCCTCGGTGGCCACGATGACGTCCTGGACCACGTCCACCAGCCGGCGGGTCAGGTAGCCCGCGTCCGCGGTGCGCAGCGCGGTATCGGCCAAGCCCTTGCGGGAGCCGTGGGTGGAGATGAAGTACTCCAGGATGCTCAGGCCTTCCCGGAAGTTGGAGCGGATGGGCACGGGCACGATGCGGCCCGAGGGGTCGGCCATCATGCCCCGCATGCCCGCGAGCTGGTTCACGGTGCCGTAACCGCCCTTGGTCGCGCCGGAGACGGCCATCAGGGCCAGGTCGCCCGCGGGGTCCAGGCGGTGTTTCACGGCCTCCAGCATCCGCTCCGTGGTGGCCTGCCAGATTTCGATGATGCGCTCGGTGCGCTCCTGCTCGGTCAGCAGGCCGCGGCGGAAGGCCCGTTCCACCTTTTCCACCTCAGCCTGGGCCTCGGCCAGAATTTCGGGCTTCTCTTCCGGCGTGGTGATGTCGCTGACGGCCAGGGTCACGCCGGAACGGGTCGCGTACTTGAAGCCCAGGTCCTTGATGGGGTCGGCCACCTCCACGGTGACCTCGGGCCCGCCGATTTCGTAAATCAGGCCCATGATTTCCTTGATGCCGCCCTTATCCACCGGCCAGTTGACGAAGCGGGCGAACTCGGGCAGCACCTGGTTGAAAATCACCCGGCCCACGGTCGTTTCCAGGATGCGCACTTCGGGCTCGTCCAGCCGGTTGCCCTCTTCGTCGTACCAGGTCTTGGTGCGGAAGCGGATTTTCGTGTGCAGTTCCACATGGCCCAGGTGGTACGCGGCCTCGACCTCGTCGTAGTCCGCGAAGAACATGCCGTCGCCCTTGTGGGGCCCGGGGGTTTCCACCGTCAGGTAATAGAGGCCCAGGACCATGTCCTTGGAGGGCGAGATGATGGGTTCGCCATCCGCGGGTTTGAGGAGGTTCTTGGAGGAAAGCATGATTTCCCGGGCCTCTTGCACGGCCTTTTCGGTCAGGGGCAGGTGCACGGCCATCTGGTCGCCGTCGAAGTCCGCGTTGAACGCGGTGCACACCAGGGGGTGCAACTGGATGGCCTTGCCCTCGATGAGCACCGGCTCGAAGGCCTGGATGCTCAGGCGGTGCAGGGTGGGCGCGCGGTTGAGCAGCACCGGCCGGGTCTTGACCACGTCGTCCAGCACTTCCCAGACCTCGGGGCTCTGCCGCTCCACCTTGCGCTTGGCCACCTTGATGGTGCTGGCATACCCCCGGCGCATCAGTTCGGCAATCACGAAGGGTTTGTACAGTTCCAGGGCCATGACCTTGGGCAGGCCGCACTGGTGCAGTTTGAGCTTGGGCCCCACCACGATGACCGAACGGCCGGAATAGTCCACCCGCTTACCCAGCAGGTTGCGGCGGAAGCGGCCCTTCTTGCCCTTGAGCATGTCACTGAGGGACTTGAGCTCCCGCCGGCCCCGCCGGGACAGGGCCTTGCCCCGGTAGGAGTTGTCGATGAGGGAATCCACGGCTTCCTGGAGCATGCGCTTTTCGTTGCGGATGATGACGTCGGGCGCGCCCAGTTCCAGCA
>JALXBY010000374.1 GCA_026991215.1 Anaerolineales bacterium | reverse complement strand
CCGACTGTCGGCTGCCTTGCCGGGACCAGGCCAGGGTCAATCGCATCCCCGCCCGTGCGCTCATCCTCACGCCCAGCGGCGTGTGGTTCCAGTTCCGTATCGATACGCCTTCGGGCCCCCTGTTGTGCGAGAAGACCGCGACCTTCAAGCCCATCCACCTGCGCATCATCGTCCCCAATGCGGACAACGCCCTGGTGCTGCGGAACTTCGACAGCACTGAACGGGATGCCACCCGTTTCGAGGCCGAAGCCTGGGATACCGCGGTTGGCAACACCAACGGCGCGGGCATCGCCCAGGTCAACTTCAAGATTACGGACGCTAACGGCAACACCATCTTCTCCAGCACCGAGTCGGTACCCCGCTTCTGTACCTTCGGCGGTGATACGACCTGCAACTACATGAACAGTTCGTTGTGGACCAAGTTCCGCCGAGACCTGCCCAACGGCGTGTACACCCTGTGGGCCAGGGCCATTCGACAATCGGACTGGTCTTCAACGATTTGGGTCAAGCGGACCTTCATCGTGGACAAGCCCGCGCCCAGTTGTTCGGAACTGCTTGTTACCAAGCCGCTCTATGTCTACAAAGACGACATCCGCCTGAAGATTAAGAACAACAACCCCTATGGCCGGGCCCCCTTTGAACTGGTCTACACCAGGGTGGAGTGGACGCTGCCCGACCCGAATTACTACGTGGATTACATCAAGTTCCGGGGGGTGCGTTATTACCGCGGCAATGACTACGACTCCCCAACCGAGGTCAACACCGATCGCGGGGTCGTGGTCCTGGGGTCCAAGCGAGGACCGTCTACCTGGATGCTGGACTTCTCCAAGCCCGGGAAGGACTACCCCATTTGGGGGACCTTCTCCGTGTTGTTACGCTTCAAGGCGTATGACGCCCAGGGGAACGAGATTCAATCCTGTGACATTACCGATAGCCTGACGGTGGCGCCGCCGTCGCCCACGCCCACGCCTACCATCACGCCCACCCCCACGATTACGCCCACACCGACGATTACGCCTACCCCCACGATTACGCCCTCGCCGACCATCACCCCCACGCCTTCGCCGACGCCGCCGTGGGCCTGCTCCTACCTGACCAAGCAGGGCAGCCTGCGGATTTCAGGCGATAAAGTGTACGTGCGAGTGCAGAACAACCATCCCACCATTCGGGTCAAACTTACTTACGCCCGCATCGATTGGAACCAGAGCGGTGCGTGTGTACAGCGGTTCCGCTGGAATTACAATACATACAAGTCCTTCAGCCCCAACGATTGTGACGGCACGGCCTCCAACAACAGCGCCAGCCGCAGCCTGTGGCTCAACGCGGGCAGCACAAGACGCTGGGATGCCGACTTCAACACCTCGGTACTCTACGGCTCTTTCTCCGTCACACTGAAGTTCCGGGAGCCTTCCACGGGCGTGACGTGCACCCTCAACTGGTCTGCCACCTTCCCCACGCCGACGCCTACGCTGCCGCCTACTCCCACGCCGCCGCCTTCGCCGACGCCCTTCCCCAGCCCAACGCCGGTGCCCACCAACACCCCCACGCCAACGCCTACGCCCGCGGGCATCACTCCAACGCCTACCTTCATCATCGGAGAGTAAACCCCGTGCGCATGTGGAAAGGCCTTGGTGCAGCCCCCCTGCCTGTTGGCCTGCCTGCCAGGGGGCAGCTCAGGGGGGCCGTTTTCCTCCTGTTAGCGCTGGCCCTCCTGCCCGGGTGCCGTTCCCCGTCAGGTACGCCTGCGGCGCAAACCCCTGAACGGACCGCAGGCGTCACGGCCGCGCCCGAAATGCCCGCGTTTACCCTGCCCTATTACGGCCTTTCCCTGAACTACCCGGAAGACTGGACCTACCAGGCCGTGGGCCAGAACCAGTGGTACTTCTTCCCCCTGGCGGCCCCCGAGGACGATACGCCCGAAGACCAATTCGCGGACGAAGACGAGGAAGACATCGAGCCGGTCTTCGACCCCCGGGTGACGCCCTACATCTTGCTTCAAATTCGCGAACGGCCGCCGCAGCGCCCGTGGGACGAGCGGGAACTCTACTACGCGATGGAAGACCTCCTGCTCCCCTTCCTGGAACGGACCACGCCCGAACCCCCACGGGCCATCAAGAAATCGGACCTCACCTTACCCTTGTGGCAGACCCGGGCCAGCTACCAGGCCTTCGACGCGACCTTCCAGGCGGTGATCACCGTGGCCCGGCTGGACCCGAAAAGCAAACTGGTGCTGTACGGCGTGGCCCAAAGCGACATGGCTGCGGAGATGGAAACCGCGTACGCCCAGATGCTGGACTCCCTGCGGATTTCCCGCTGAAGGGGCATTGACCAGGCCCTTTGTACGGGGCACGAGGCAAAGCCTTCCCCTTTGCGCCGGGTGGGATGCGCCTTTCAAGGCGTTCCTGCCCTTTCATTTTGGCGGCCAGATTTTGCCTTGCCTAAAAGCAAGATTTAGGCTATCCTAAATCCTGCCACGCTACTGGTGGGAAGGTGCTTGCACATTCCTCTGGCAGTGCCTTCATCAAAGCCCTGGCAGGAGCCGATGTCATGGCCTGGATGGGTGTCCTGGCCCTTTTCCTGGTTTCGTTGACCGCGTATGTGTTCTGGCGCTTGCGCCGGTTGCGGCATCCTCATTTGTGGGAGGATGCCCTCAAGACCCTGTTGGAAACCGAGGCTTTGGGGCAGCCGTGCCCGCCCCCGTGCCTGGCCCGCCGTCTGCGGCTGACCCGGTACGAGGCCCGACGCCTGCTGGACATGCTCCAGGCCCAGGGCCTGGTGGAAGGCCGCAACGGTCGCCCTGCGCTGACCCCGCAAGGCCGGGGGCTGGCCTATCGGGTGTTGCGTACCCATCGGCTCCTGGAACGCTACTACGCGGACTACACCGACGTGCCCCTGCACCAGATTCACCGCATGGCCGACCGCGCCGAGCACCACCTGGACGAGGCCCAGGTCCACTACCTCGCGGCCACCCTGGGCCACCCCCGGCACGACCCCCATGG
>JALXBY010000373.1 GCA_026991215.1 Anaerolineales bacterium | reverse complement strand
TGAGCCGGTTGTTCCGGTTGATGACCCGCCGGTAGAGGTCGTTCAGGTCGCTGGTGGCGAAGCGGCCGCCGTCCAGCTGCACCATGGGCCGCAGGTCGGGCGGCAGCACCGGGAGCACTTCCAGAATCATCCATTCGGGGCGGTTCCCGGAACGGCGCAGCCACTCCACCACCCGCAGCCGGCGGATGGCCTTCTTGCGCTTCTGCTTGCTCTTGGTGGTCTGAATTTCCTGCCACAGGTCCTCGGCCAGCGCGTCCAGGTCCAGCCGGCGGAGGATGTCCTGGATGGCCTCCGCGCCCATGTCGGCCCGGAACACGTTCCCCCAGCGGGATTTGAGTTCCCGGTAGCGGGGCTCGCTGAGGAAGGTGAGCACCCGCAGTTCCATGAGTTCTTCCCGCAGCCGGACCTTTTCATCGTGGATGAGGGTGGTCTTTTCGTCCAGCTGCCGGCGGAGGGCCTCCATCTGGGCCTGGGCCTCTTCCCGGATGCGGTTCATGGCCTGGTCGATGGCCTGGAGTTTCTGGGCCCGTTCTTCCCGCACCTGGGCTTCGATGGCCTCCAGGTGCTCCCGCACGATTTGCTGAATCCGGGCCAGGTGTTCCGCGGCGATGGTCTGCCCGGCCTCCACGATGACGGTGCCGGTGGCGCCGAAGTAAATCGGTTCCCGCGCGACCTCGCCCAGCCGCTCCTGCAGCATCTGCTCCAGGCGCTGACCTTCCCGCATGATGGGTTCCAGTTGGGCCGCGATGCGCTCGTTGTACTCGGTTTCGATGGCCTTGCGCTGCTGCTCCAGGCTGCGGAGTTTGCGGTCCCGCTGGGCTTTGATGGCCGCGATGCGGTTGTTCACGGCCTCGGTCAGGTCCCGCAGGCTTTCGCCGATTTCCGCGTCCAGCCGCTCCAAGGCCCGCTGCCGGGCCTCTTCGTCCACGTAGGTGACCACGTACTGGGCGAAGTACAGCACGCGCTCCAGGTTCCGGCGGTTGATGTCCAAAAGCAAACCGATGTAGGAAGGCACCCGGCGGGCGTACCACAGGTGGGCCACCGGGCTGGCCAGTTCGATGTGGCCCATGCGCTCCCGCCGCACCGACGACTTGGTGACTTCGACGCCGCAGCGGTCGCAGACGATGCCCTGGTATCGCTTGTTCTTGTACTTACCGCAGGCGCACTGGTAGTCCCGGGTGGGGCCGAAGATTTCTTCACAGAACAGGCCGCCCTTTTCGGGGCGCAGCCGGCGGTAGTTGATGGTCTCCGGCCGGGTCACCTCACCGTAGGACCAGCTGCGGATGTCCTCCGGCGAGGCCAGGCGGATACGCAGGGCAAGGATTTCCCTGGTCTCCACAAGACACCTCCTTTGGGAGAGTACGGCTCAGGAAGGTCGGCGTGGCCGGTGGTTCAGATGGCCTGTAAGGTTCAGACTCGCAGGAGGGTGGGGCTGGCGGCGTGGACGTTCGTGTGACATGCCCTGGAACGGCGTTTCCAAAACGAGGAATCCATATCAACGGCCAGAGGAACGGCGACATTCCCTAAAACAGACAAAAAGACAAGCGTAAAAGGCCCTTCGCGACCTTTACGCTCGCCTTAGCCGAGGGTAAACCACCTTATCGCCATCATGTCGCCCCTATTATACGAGGGGCGACCCATGCGTCAAGGCAGCGCCGAGAAGTACGGCCCGGCCGCTTCCCGCCAGTGGGCCGGGGTCGTCTGGTCCAGCACGCGGAAGAAGTCCGCGGGGGTCGCGATGTCGTCGGCCTTGGCCCGCCGGTAGGTCTGGAGGAAGGTGAAAAATGCACCGTCCCCCACGGCCTCCCGCAGGTCCTGCAGGAAGTGCGCGCCGTTCAGGTAGACCGCGTCCCGGTAGTTCCGCCATCCTGCATATTCGTAGATGCTGCCGTCGATGCGCCCGCGCGGGCGGTAGTAGTCCACCCGGTAGGTCCACCACCAGTCCAGCCCCTGGGGGAACTGGTGTTCGTAGTACAGGGCCTCTGCGTAGGTGGCCAGGGCCTCGTCCAGCCAGGGGGCTAAGGCCTGGTCGTTGCCCACCTGGGCGAACCACCACTGATGCGCGGTCTCGTGCACCGCGATGGTCACCAGCATGGAATCCCGCTGTTGGGTGTAGAAGTTGAAGAACTGCTGGCTCACGAAGAACAGGCCGTCGAACTCCATGCCGTCCGGGAAGTCGGCCTGGACCAGGGTCAGCCGCCGGCGGTGGTAGGGGCCAAAGAGCGCGCTGTAGGTCTCCAGCGCCTCCCGCATGGCCTGGACTACGTCCCGGCCATAGGCTTCTTCGGCCAGGAAGACGTAGCCTTCCACCTGGATGCCTTCCGGCCCCTGGGTCTGCACCCGGCGGTAGTAGGGACTCAGGGAGAAGACCACGCCCCGCGAGGCCTGCATGGTGAAGCACTGCACATCGGCCCCGGTACCGGGCGGGCAGTCTACCGGTGTGGCGTTGGTCACCACGGTAAAGGGCTGGGGCACGTTGCGCAGCACCAGTTGCACCTGGTAGTCGGCCTGGGGGTACACCAGGTGTTCGCCGAAGTACCAGGGCGCATGGACCAGCCACCCCTGTTCGGGATGATAGGGCGGGATGTACGCGTACCAGTCCGTCAGGTTGGTCTGGCGGGAGGTGTAGCCTAAGGTCACCGGGCGGTCCGGCGCGCGGGCCGCGGTCAGGCGGGGGAGGGCCAGCGCGTAACTCACCGTCAGGTCCACCCGGCCCATGGGGGGCAGCGGTTCGGGCAGGGTGATTTCCAGCCGATGCGCATCCAGCCGCACCGGGACGGACGTGCCGTTGACCTGTACCCGCCGGAGCAGCACCACCCCCGGTATCCGGGCCGGGTCCAGCACCAGGACCAGGGTATCCAGGTCGCGGCCGGTGCTGTTCTGGTAGGTGATGCGCTCCAGGACCTCCACCATCTGGAGGAGGTAGTCGAAGGTCACCTGAAGGGAATAGCGGGCCGGCACCCGGCCCCAGGGTTGGGGCGTGGCCGTAGGCGTCGCGGTGGCCAGGGGAAGGGG
>JALXBY010000372.1 GCA_026991215.1 Anaerolineales bacterium | reverse complement strand
GTTCTGGGCCAAGTACGCGCCCGACGGCAGCGTGCAGGCGAGCGGCAAGGTGGGCGGTTGCATCGGCTGCCACGCCCAGAAGAAGGCCTCGGACTGGATCTTCAGCGGCAGCGAGTAGCCGCGTCCCGACGCGCAAAACCCCCGGCCTGGGCCGGGGGTTCGTGGCCCTGTGGCAGCAGGGCCTGCTCCCCCAGGTGCCCCGGCTGGTGGGGGTGGAACCCCTGCCCCGGGCCGCGCTCTGGGCCCGGGCCCGGGGCGGCCGGGAAGCCCATCTCTGGATTCGGGACGAAGCCCCCGCGCCCTCTCTGGAAACCGGACGTCGCTTCCCCTGGTGGGGCGACCTGTTGCTCCCCCTGGTGGCCTGGAGCCAGGGCGCGTTCGTTGCCGTGGATGCGGAATCCGTGGCCCGGGCCCGCGACATTCTCCAGCATCGAGGGTTGTACTTACAGCCCGAAGCCGCGATGCTCTGGGCCGCCTGGGCCGAACACCGGGAGGCCTGGCCCGAACCCGTGGTTCTGGTCATCAGCGGCGGGGCCAGGGTTGGCTGGCGGCAGCGGCTGCGGGGGTACTGGCAACAACTCCGGCAGCGCATGGCACGGCGGTCGCCCCGCCCTGGGGCCGGGCGGCCCTGAGCAGTTCGCGGGGGCCGGAGCCGTCAACCTTCCCCAAGGAGTCAACGCATGAGCGCCCGTCGTGTTGTCGTCACCGGTTTGGGTACCATCAACCCCCTGGGCCACAACGTGGAGGAGACCTGGCAGAACGCCCTGGCCGGCAAGACCGGCGTGGGGCCGATTACGCTGTTCGACGCCTCGGATTTGCAGGTACAGATTGCCGCGGAAGTCAAGAACTTCGACATCACCAAGTACATCCCCCGACGGATTGCCCGGCGGTACAGCCGCTTCGAGCATTTCGCCCTGGCGGCCGCGAAGGAGGCCATCGAAAGCGCAGGCCTGGACCTGGAGCGCTTGGACCCGTACCGCATTGGCGTGGTGATTTCCTCGGCCATTGGCGGCATCGACGTGTTGGAATCCAGCACGATTTTGCTTTACACCAAAGGCCGGAAGGCCGTCGGCCCCTTCATCATCCCCCAGTTGATGCCCAATGGCGCTTCCGGGGTGGTGAGTATCCACTATGGCTTGCAGGGGCCGGCCTTTTCCGTGGCCTCGGCCTGCGCCTCGGGCAACGACGGCCTGGGGACGGCCTGGCACATGGTCCGTTCCGGTGTTGTGGATGTGGCCCTGGCCGGCGCGTCGGAGGCGGCCATCTGCAAGGTCGCGGTCACCGCGTTCGATCGGATTGGCGCGATGGCCCGGGGCGGGCCGGACCGCCGCGACGCGCCCCGGCCCTTCGACAAGAACCGGGATGGCTTCGTCATCGGCGAGGGCGCGGCCATTCTGGTGCTGGAAAGCGAAGAACACGCCCGGGCCCGGGGGGCCAACATCCTGGCCGAGTTCGTGGGCTACGCCTCGACTTCGGACGCCTACCACATTACCGCGCCCCATGAGGAGGGCCAGGGCGCGTACATGGCCATGAAGCAGGCCCTGGAAAGCGCGGGCCTGCGGCCCGAGGACGTGGACTACATCAACGCCCACGGTACCGGGACCGAACTCAACGACGTGATGGAAACCCGGGCCATCAAACGCCTGTTCGGTGACCACGCCTACAAGGTGGCCATCTCCTCCACCAAGTCCATGACCGGCCACATGATGGGCGCCACGGGCGCGCTGGAAGCCCTGTTCTGTGTGCTGGCCATCCGCGACGGTGTGGTGCCGCCCACCATCAACCTGCAGGAACCCGACCCCGAATGCGACCTGGACTACGTCCCCAACCAGGCCCGGGAGATGGACGTACGGGTGGCCATGGACAACGCCTTTGGCTTTGGCGGCCACAACGCGGTACTGGTGTTCAAACGTTATGAGCCGTAAACGGCGTGCCCATAGGCCAGGGGCGTGATATGAACGCACACAGGGGCACCCCGGCTGCCTGGGGTGCCCCTGTTGTTTCCCAAAAAGAAAGGCGGAGAGGGCGGGATTCGAACCCGCGAGGCCCCTTCCGGGGCCTACCCGCTCTCCAGGCGGGCGCGCTCGGCCACTACGCGACCTCTCCGCACAGGCGGTGCTTATTATACCGGCGCCCGGAAGATGGGGCAAGCATCGGTTGCCGTGGCGCAGGCGTTTTTCAAAATCGAACAAAAGCAGCAAAACCATCGCATTTTCTCACGGAGCCACAGAGGACACAGAGAAAATTTTGGACTTCTCCAGCGGATACTCCGTGTCCTCCGTGGCTCTGTGTGAGGATATGTCAGAACACGAAAAACGCCTGGGTGCCAGCGATGATGCTTGCATTGGATGCAAGGCCTCCATAAAGCAAAGCGGGGCCCCGCGAGGCCCCGCTTCCTTCGTTTTGCATCAGGGACGGCTACTCGGTCACCGTAATCGTGCCCTTCATGTACGGGTGGATGTCGCAAATGTACGTGTAGGTACCCGGTTCGTTGAAGGTGAAGGAGAACTTATCGCCCTGGTTCATGCGGCCGCTATCGAAGGCGCCGTTGTCCGCGGTCACGGTGTGGGGCACCGCGTCCTTGTTCTCCCAGGTCACCGTGGTGCCCACCTTAATCGTCAGTTCCATCGGTTCGAAGGTGTAATTGACGATGGCCACTTCCACAGTTTCGCCGCCCATCTCGCCCATGTCGCCTTCCATCATGCCCTTCTTGACCTTGAAGGGCTTGACCACGACCTTGTCGCCCACCTTGACGGGGACGTCCGGGCCGTCGGGGAACTCGTACTTGCCCTGCTCACCGGCATCTACGTGGAGCATGGCGAACAGGGTCTCGGTGGCCTTTTCGGCGTCGATTTCGACCTCGACGTTGGTGTTCTCACCGGCCTGGACAGGGGCATAGCCGATGATGGGGCCGGGCTTGCCGTCCTTCTCGATGTGGATGGCCACCCAGCCGGGGCCTTCGGAGACCACCCTGGCAATCACCACCTTGCCGTCCATGATTTCCTGGTCCTGGACCT
>JALXBY010000371.1 GCA_026991215.1 Anaerolineales bacterium | reverse complement strand
CATGTCCGCAGTGGTGCCGCCGGGCACGTCCTCGTCGATGAACACCACTCGGTTCGTCTTCTTCAGGGACTCCACAATCATGCCCTTGATGTCGAAGGGCAGCAGGGATTGCACGTCGATGACCTCGGCGTCGATGCCCACCTTGGCCAGTTCCTCCGCGGCCTGCAGCACGATGCGGCACAGCGCGCCGTAGGTCACCAAGGTCACGTCCTTGCCGGGCCGCAGGATTTCCGGCACCCCCAGGGGCACGGTGAACTCACCCAGGTTTTCGGGCAGTTTTTCTTTCAACCGGTACCCGTTGAGGACCTCCACCACCACGCCCGGCTCGTCGCCCAGAAGCAAAGTATTGTAGAAGCCCGCGGCCCGGGTCATATCCCGCGGTACCAGCACGTGCATGCCCCGCACCAGGTGAATCAGCCCGGCCATGAGGGAACCGGCGTGCCAGACGCCCACCAAACGGTGCCCTCGCGTGCGCACGATGACCGGTGCCTTCTGCCCACCCGCGGAGCGCCACAGGATAGTGGCCAGGTCGTCGGACATGATTTGCAGCGCGTAGAGCAGGTAGTCCAGGTACTGGATTTCCGCGATGGGCCGCAGGCCCCGCAGGGCCAGCCCAATGGCCTGGCCCAGGATGGTGACTTCCCGGATGCCCGTATCCGACACCCGGAGTTCGCCGTACTTGGCCTGCAGGCCCCGGAAGGCCTGGTTCACGCCACCCAGTTTGCCCACGTCCTCGCCAAAGGCCACGACGCGCGGGTCCCGGGCCAGGGCGATGTCGAAGAACTTGTTGAGGACCTCGAAGCCCGCGACCTCGGGCGCATCGGGCGCGTACCGGGGCTTGACCTCGGGCACCTTGGTGGCCGCGCTGGGCCAGGGGCTGTAAAGGAACGTGCTGTAATCGCGGCGGCCCCCCTCTTCCACCTTCTTCTTCCAGTTGATGAGTTCGATGCGCCGGGGCAGGGGTTCGTCCTTCAGCAGCATCAGGGCCTGCCGCGCGATGCGCAACGTGTCCCGGCGGAAAGGGATGTCCAGCCGGGTCACCTCGTCCCGCAGGGCCAGCAGTTCCTGCCGATGCCGGCTGAAGGTCGCGGCCCGCTCCAGGATGGCGGCCAGTTCCTGGGCTTCCTGCTTGCGGGGCGCGAGGAAGGCTTCCCAGGCCTGCTTCATGACCCGACGGACGTGTCTGTCCTCTTCCTTTTCAATGGCCTTGAGTTCTTCCTCCGTAGCAATGCCCTGTTCGAGAATCCACAGGCGGAACTGGCGCAGGCAGTCGTATTCGGCTTCCCAGCGGAGCCGTTCCTTGGACTTGTACCGCTCGTGGCTGCCCGAAGTGGAATGGCCTTGCGGCTGGGTCAGTTCGATGACGTGGATGATGACGGGCACGTGCTCGGTGCGGGCCAGTTCGCCGGCTTTCTGGAAGGTCTCCATGAGCGCGGGGTAGTCCCAGCCTTTGACCGTGAAAATCTCGTAACCGGGCTTGCCCGGCCCTTCCCGCTGGAAGCCCTTGAGCACTTCGGAGAGGTTGCCTTTGGTAATTTGGTACTCGTTGGGCACGGAGATGCCGTACTCATCGTCCCAGATGATGATGACCGCGGGGGCCTGCAACACGCCGATGGCGTTGACCGTCTCCCAGAACATGCCCTCGGCGCAACTGGCGTTGCCGATGGTGACCCAGGCCACCTCGTTGCCGTTGTTGGAGAAGTCGGTGAACTGTTTGAGTTCCTCCAGTTCCCGGTAGAGTTTGGACGCGTAGGCCAGGCCCACGGTGCGGGGCATCTGGGAGCCGGTGGGGGAGACGTCAGAGGCCACGTTGTACTGCTGGGTCTGGGGCTTCCAGGTGCCATCGGGGTTGAGCAGGCGCATGCCGAAGTGGTTGTTCATCTGCCGGCCACCGGAAGCCGGTTCCCGTTCGATGTCCGTATCCCCGTAGAGTTGGGCGAAGAACCCCTCCAGCGTAAGCAGGCCCAGGGCCATCATGAAGGTCTGGTCCCGGTAATAGCCGGAGCGCCAATCGCCTTTGCGAAAGGCCCGGGCCCAGGCGATTTGGGGGACTTCCTTACCGTCGCCAAAGATGCCGAACTGCGCATGGCCCAGCATCACTTCCCGGTAACCCAGACGGCTGGCCTGACGGCTCCGGTACGCCAGCCGATAGTCCTGCAGAATGTCTTCCCGGCGCAGGGACAGGGAACCAAACACCCACCGGGTTTCCGTCCTGGCAAGGACACCCTCCTGGCTCATCATCAAACCTCCTCGATTGGATTGTCACGTGCCTTCGTCAAATAAAGGAAGGCCAGAGGCAAAGGCAGGCTTCCGGGGGTCGTATGACAACCTTATCTTACCATAAGGAAGGCGCTGCTGGCCGTGGGAGCCCTGGGTGGCTCAAGCCTCTACCAAAACCGCTATCCAGATGTGACCTGGTCCGCGGGTTACGCGTCCTAATGGATGAACGACACAACACCATTACGATGGAGGTGCACCATGTTCAAGCGAATCTTCTGGGTGACCCTGGCTTTGCTGGGAACAATGTTTGCTCTGCTCAGCCGACCGCAAGCGACCCAGGCTGCCTGGTTGGACCCCGATTGGACCCTTGTTCAACAGCAGGCTACCCAAATCGTCCAACAGGCCCAGGCCTTGCAAGGTCAAGCCCAGGTAATTCAACAGGCGGCAGCCGAACTGGGGCAACTGAACCCCGCCTGGGCCGATACCACCAGCCAAATCATCGCCCTTGCCGCCCAAGTGGAGCAGGATGCCGCTGCCATCGCGGTCACGGCCGAAGACATCAACACCCGCATCGACAATTCCGAAGCCACTACCCTCCGCCTTTCCGATGACATTGGCCTCATGGCCGACCGCATTGGTATCATGGCCGACCGCATCCTCTGGACCGAACTCCAAATCGGTGTCATGGCCGACCGGATTGTGGAAAGCGAGTACCTGATCAACTCCGGCGCGCAACAGTCTGCAGACCAGGTTCAGGAGACTTTGTCGATGCTTCTGGCCTCGTTGAGCCAGAGCCAGACACTCACCCAATCCATCGTGGATCTAAATGCCACCATTCTGGACCAGGTGCGGTAAGATGCCACCTTCCCCCGGGGCCTAAACAGGCCCCGGGGAACTCCTGACCAGGAGGGTACATCCATGGACGACCTGGTTACTCGATTGCAAGCCAACGATCCTCGGGCATATGAGGCCCTCATCGAGCAATACGCCGATCGCCTCTATCGGGTAGCCTATCGGGTGCTGGGCGACCCAGATGACGCCGAAGACGCTGTGCAAGAGACCTTTCTGGCTGTGTATCGCAACATCCACACCTTCCGGGGGGAAGCCAAGTTTTCCAGTTGGCTGTACCGCATCGCCTACAACCAGGCCGTAGCCCTCTTGCGCCGCCGGCAACGGGCGCAGCAGGTTTACCTGGACGATATGGAAACCGATGACGACCTTCCCTTGCCTGACACCGTGACCCCGCTGCCCGAAGAGGCGCTGCGCGAGGAAGAGATACAACGGTGCCTGCACGACCTGTTGATGGAACTCTCGCCGAAGTTACGGGCCGCGTTCGTCCTCCACGAAATCGAAGGGTTACCTATTCGGGAAGTAGCCGAGATTTTGGGCCTCAAGGAATCAGCCGTCAAAATGCGACTTCATCGGGCACGGTTGGCGCTGCAGCAACGATTGCTTCAGCGCTGGCAACAAAGGTCGGCTTCCCCTGAAACATCTTCCGTGGTTACCTTAGAATCCGAGCAAACGGCTACGGTCAAGGCATAATTATGCCTTTTACATAACCCTGTTGTTCAAAAAGGAGGCAATCATGAATACCCGCAAGCATCTGGAGCAATGGATCGACCGCTTCATGGCCTATGTGGAAGGCGCGTTGCCCAAGGACGAAATTGCTCAGGTTGAGGAACACTTGAAGCAGTGCCCTGCCTGTCGGGTGTTGCTGACCAATGTGCAGCGGGTTCGGGAACGCTTGCAGGCCCAAAACGCGACATTACGTCTATCGCCCGAAGCCCGGTTGCGGCTCTACGAACGGTTGAATGAAGAACGCCGCAAACGAGGGGACACGTTGCTCACAATTCCCCAAACGTTGCTGGAAGAAGTGCGACGTCGGGCCCTGGCCGCCACCGAAGCAGCCATTAAGGTAGGAAGCACCGGCCTGAAAGGGGCCGCTCAGACCGCGGCGGCTGCCCAAGAAACTGTGAAAACCACGCTGGAAGCCTCCAAGACCGTGGCCAAAACTGCAGCCGAAGGCGCGAAACGAACGGCAAAGCCCGCCCTGGAAGGAATGAGTGAACCCGTACGTACGGCGGTGGACCTGGCCAAACTCGCTGCAGAAGGCGCCAAGGATATGATGGAATCTGCCCAGGAAACACCGCCGAAAGGCGCAGTCAAGGCTGCACGTGCCATGGCGGGGAAAACAGCCAAAGCCGCAGGACGCGTGACCAAGGGGATGGCCCGCAGTGTCCAAAAGGGGGTACAGACTGGTATGGAAGCGGCCAAAGGTACAGCGCGCACCGCGGCTCAGGCTGCCAAAGGCGCGGTCCAGGTGAGCAAGAAAGGCGCTGAGACCCTCCATCAGGCCCTGCGTTCGGCTGCCGAAGTCGGCGAAACTGCGGTCAAAGGCGCGAAACGGGTGCTTCGTCCGGAAGAAGACGAAGAGGAATAGTCGCGCATGGGCCAGGGAGTATAGATAAAAAACCCCGGGGCGGCCCGCCCCGGGGTTTCGGCTTCGGGTTCCACCTAACGGCGGAACCGGGCCACGTCTTCGGGGGTCACCGAACCGAAATCGTTCCCCCAGGAGGAGAGCACGTAGTTGATGACCGCGGCGATTTCTTCGTCGCTCAACTGGCCGCCCCAGGCGGGCATGGCCGTTCCGGGCCGGCCGTTGACCACCACGTCCAGCACCATTTCGGTATCGGCCAGGTTGGGGTTACCGGCCAGGGCGGGGAAGACGTCGCCCATGCCCTGACCTTCCGGCCCATGGCACGACGCACAGTTGGTCTGGTAAATCGTCTTGCCGTCCACGCTCGCGGCCTTTTGGGGTTGGGCCGGCTGCGCGGCCGAACCGGTGTAAGCACCGGTCAGGTCCTCCACCTGGGCCACGGCCAGGGCCGCGGGCTGGTCGCCCCGGAAGGCGAACCACGTCGCGATACCGGCCACCAACAGGAAGAGGAGCACAGGCAGCACGCCGTGAATGAAGGGCTTGGGCGGTTGGGCGGTCTCGGCCCGTTCCATGGGGTCGATGAGCAATACGTCCACCGGCGCCCGCACCGGAGCACGGTTGAGATACCCGACGAATTCCTCATTGCGGTGGGCCACCGTAAAGGTATACAGATACTCGTGGTAATCGCCGTTGTCGTATTCCACCGTGACCCGCAGGAAGTGGTCGCCTTCTTCGAAGGCCGCCGGGTCCAGGTTCACCTTGAAGGGCTCCTGGGTAAGCACCTGCAAAGGTTCGGGCGCGCCGTCTACATAGACTTCCACACGAATGATTTTGGCCATATTGTCCTCCTTATCCTTCGGGGTTTGGGGCGGGGCCTAAGGCCCCGTCCCCGTTGTTCGCGTCACAGGGAATGGTGCGATTCTTCCAATCGGTGGAAGGCCAGCACGATGCGCCACATGATGGGGGGAATCACCAGGTAGGCCAGGGCCGCGAAGGTCACCAGGTAGACCCAGAAGCGGTCCAGGTAGCCGGAAAACACCATGCCCATCGCGGCCATGAACTGGCCCAATCCGCAGAGATAGCCAATCCGCACCAACCAGGGATTGCTGAACATCCGGCCCGCGGCGTAGAAGGCGGCATACAGGCCGGCCAGGAGCACGAAGAAAAAGCCCAGGACAATCAAGAGACCTAAAGTTTGTGCCAACGTGGTGCCGTCCATATGTTCCCCTCCTGTTCAGGCAGTGCGCTTTTTGCCAATACTTGCCAAGTCTATCACCAGCAGCACGTAGCCCGTCAGCATCACCCAGCCGAAGAAGTAGCGCCAGCCCAGCGTATTCGCGTACCAGGGATGGGTGTAGCCCTGGATGAACGCGGCCCAGGTGCTGCCACCCACGGCCCGTTCAATCAACGTCTGTGTAAAGCCCGAGAGGGTAAAGGCCGCGGAAATTCCAACGATGCCGAGGATCAACAGCGCTGCGGCCCATTTCCACAGGCGGGAATCCAGGGGGACCTGGACAGGAACGCGGAGGTTCTGGAAGGCGATGTAAACCAGGAGCAACACCGTGGCCACATACGCGCCGAAGAAGGCCAGATGCCCGTGGGCCGCGGCCAGTTGGGTGCCGTGGCTGAACATGTTGATTTGGGGCAGGGTCTGCATGAAGCCCCACACACCCGCGCCAATGAAGTTACCAAAGGCCTGGGCAATCAGCCAGAACATAGCCGGCTTGTTCACCGTGCCCAAGCGGTGCGCGCCCGCGTCGTAGACAGAGTGCACCACCATGGCTACCAGGGGCAGCGGTTCCAGGGAGCTGAAGAAGCCGCCCAGGCCCAGCCAGTATTCGGGGGTACCAATCCAGAAGTAGTGGTGGCCCAGGCCCAAAATGCCGGTGCCGAAGACCAGCGCGACCTCAATGAACAGCCAGGTTTCCACCAGGCGACGGGAAACGCCCAGGAGGTACATCAGCGACCAGGCCATGAGCACACCGACCAGCACCTCCCAGGTGGCTTCCACCCACAAGTGGACCACCCACCACCAGAGGAACTGGTCCATGGTCAGGTTCAACTGATAGTGCATCCCCGCGGTGTACAGGGCACCCAGGGCCACCAGGTCGAAAATGAGCACCGTGAGAATCCCGGTAATCCGGCGGGAAGCCAGAACTGTGGCAATCACGTTGAACAGGAACACGGCCACCCATACCACGATGGCGATATCGACCCACCGGGGCGCTTCCAGGTACTCCCGGCCTTCCATGATGAACCATAACGTAGTCATCTTGCCGGGGCCATACTGGACGAAGAGGTAGATGCCCACCAACACCGCGACCCCGGCCACGAGAACCCACCAGACGATTTTGGCCAGGGTGATGCCAACCACTTCCCGGCCCGTCTCTTTAGGCAGGAACCAATACACGCCGCCCACCATCCCAACCAACAGCCACACCACCATGGCGTTGACATGCAGGGTTCGGTTGGTCATGAAGGGGGCGACGTCGAGCAAAAACCGGGGGTTGATTTGCTGGTACGCGGCAATCAGGCCAAAGAGCAGTTGCGCGCCGAACAGGGCAATGGCCACGATGAAGTACCAGCGCGCGAGTTTCTGGGACTCATACAGTTTGGGCTGTCCTTGGGTTACCGCGCTCATCACTCACTCCTTTTACCAGGGGTTGGTGCGGGGTGAAGCAGTGGCAGGGTTTACCGGGGCGTCATCATGCCGAAGTGGGGTGGGAACCCGTTGGTGTCGATGGCGGACATCCACTTGAGGAAGGCCACGAGCGCGGTGGCTTCCTCATCGGTGAGGCCCAGGTTGGGCATGATGCGCTGGCCCTGCGGGTACTGGGGCGGGTTCATGAGCCACCGCTTCATGGCCTCTTCCCGGGTCTCCGCGCCCACCATGGGCATGATGCGGGACTCCCACCAGGGGTCCAGCCAGGCGCGGGTCAGGTCCGGCGCATAGTATGCGCCGTTGCCCAGGAGGGTGTGGCATTCCATGCAGTTACGGCTCTGGAAGGTGATCTTGCCCTTGTTCACCAGGGCCTTGGCCTCTTCGGGCGTGTAGATTTTCCCAAAGAAGCCCGTCTCCTCCCCGATGACCGGCACCTGCCACCGACGTTCGGGGTCCCACTTGAGGCCGATTTCGTGGTTGATGACCGTCCAGGGGGGAATCCGTCCGGCCCCGGGGCGCACACGGTTGACGGTATCCCAACTCAACCACAGCAAAATCCCGGTCATGACCACGCTGCTGACCAGCATGGCGTTGCGCCACAGGTGCCAGGAGAGCCACCCGGCCCCCCGGCTGAGCACCGCGGTCACAATGGCCGTGAGGAAGATGGCCGCTACGGTAATCTCAATCCATGTGTAGTCCATGTGGCACCTCCACACGCGGTTTGGGGGCGAAGGGGATGAAAAGTTTAACCTCGCCTTACCCCCAGCCCACATGATTTCCTTGAAAGACGTGACAAAACTCACTTTTCAAGCATATAAAGTGTGGGCTTCCATCAGGGAAAAGGCGGGAGGCACCGGCCCCTGCCCCGTATTGGGGCAACCTGGCCGCGCTCCGGTGCGTGATGACGCGAGGGGTATAATTGAACGCCCGGCAGAGATGTGCCCGCACGCCCGATGTTCCCGGAGCAGTCCATCAAGGGGGCTTCAGGGCGGTCTTTTCCTTTTTACAATCTCATCGGACGAGGGCGACCATGACGGCATATCATGACCAACTGGGGGCCATTCGTCGTTTTCTTCATGAAAAATTAGAAAACCGTGAGCGCGCCTGGGAGGAAGCCCTGCGGCTCAGCCGGACCCTCATCCGCACGTCGGCCCAAACCGTCCAGGCCCTGCACCGGGAAGACCGGGACCGGGCCGCCGAGTTGTTGGGACGGGCGCGGGCCCTGGTGGAGGAAATCGAACGCAAGTTCAAGGCTGCCTTCCCGGAGTTCTACTACGCCAACCTGATCCAGGACGCGCTCAAGGAGTTCGTCGAGGCCCAGGTGGTCTACGGCGTGCTGGTCCAGGGGGGATACCCCGACCCCACCGAAATGGACATCCCGGCCCACACTTACGTGCGCGGTCTGGCCGAGGCCATCGGTGAGTTCCGCCGCCGCTGCCTGGACCATTTGCGCCGACATCAGGTCCAGGAAGCCGAAGCCCTGTTCGCCCAGATGGAGGCCATCTACGAAGTCCTGGTTTCCATGGACTACCCTGACGCGGTGACCTCAGGCCTCCGGCGGATGACGGACATCGCCCGGACCCTGCTGGAACGCACCCGGGGGGAGTTGACCCTGAGCCTGCACCTGTTCCGGGTCCACCAACGGCTGGACGCCGACGACGCCATACCACCGATGCCCGTTTCGGAATAAGCGAACCGCCTGACCTCCGATTCGGAAAGGGACACGCAAGGCACGCTCCGGCTCGCGCGGGCCGGGGCGGGTTTTCGTTCCACCCAAAGGCCAGGGCACATCGCTCCTGACGTTTTCCCGACGGTCGGGCCATAGCATGGGGGCACCTGGACGCCGCCACGGGGCGTCCGCACCCAATCTCAAGGAGGAATTTCGTATGTACCTCAAACGACCGTTCGGGATGTTCCTTGCCATCTTTCTCTTCACCACCCTGGCCTGCATCGGCGGGCTAAGTGGCCAGCAGGCCACACAACCGCCACAACAGCCAGCGCAACCGCAAGGCCAGGTAGGGGCAGGGCAGCCGGCTCCTGCGACCCAGGCCCCGGCGCAACCCCAGCCGCAACCGCAAATCAACATGGGGGGCAGCCGGCCTGTCCGCTCGGTCGAGGAAGCCGCCCAGGCCACCATCAAAATCGTGGCCACTGGCAGCTGGGCCCTGCCGGAAACCCAGGGTCAACAAATCCTCGCGGAATGGGGCGGCAGCGGTTTCATCATCGATCCTTCGGGCATCGCGGTGACCAACAACCACGTGGTGACCGGCGCGGCCACCCTCAAGGTCTACCTGGGCGGCAACGTGGAACAGGCCTATCCCGCCCGGGTCATTGCCGCCTCCGAGTGTATGGACCTGGCGGTCATCCAGATCGAAGGCGGGCCCTTCCCCTACTACTTCGAGTGGTACACCGGCCCCGTGCAGGTGGGCATGGAGGTCTACGCGGCCGGGTTCCCCATCCTGGGGGGCAATGACTTCCAGTACACCCTGACCAAGGGCATCATCTCCCGCGTGCGGGATGCCGGCGATACCTCCTGGGCTTCCATGGACTACACCCTGTTGCACGACGCCCGCATCCGGGGCGGCAACTCCGGCGGCCCCCTCATCACACCTCAGGGCCAGGTGGTGGGCGTCAACTATGCCGGGAGCGACGTCAAGGATGTGAACAGCGCCATCCCCGCGGAGCTGGCCATCCCTGTGGTG
>JALXBY010000370.1 GCA_026991215.1 Anaerolineales bacterium | reverse complement strand
GGGTGGGTCCGTCATCCCCGCGGGGGGAGCAGGACGTCGGCGTAGCGGGCCTGGTCGCCCAGTTCTTCCTCGATGCGCAACAGGCGGTTGTACTTGGCCGTGCGGTCGCTGCGGGCCGGCGCACCGGTCTTGATGAAGCCCATGTTCAGGGCCACCGCGAGGTCGGCGATGGTCGTGTCTTCGGTTTCCCCGGAGCGGTGGGAGGCGATGGTGTTCCAGCCGGCCCGTTGTGCCAGGGTGACGGCCTCCAGGGTCTCGGTCAGGGTGCCGATTTGGTTGACCTTGACCAGCAGCGCGTTGCAGGCCTTGCGCTCGATGGCCCGCATCACCCGCTGGGGGTTGGTCACCAGGAGGTCGTCGCCTACCAGTTGCACCCGGCGGGCCAGGGCCTGGTAGAGCATCTCCCAGCCTTCCCAGTCGTCCTCGGCCATGCCGTCTTCGATGGAAAGGATGGGGTACGCCTCCACCCAGCGTTCCCAGAAGCGGACCATCTCTTCCGAGGTCAGGCGGCGGTTTTCCCTGGGCAGGTAGTAGGTGCGGGTCTCAGGCTCGAAGAGTTCGGAGGCCGCGGGGTCCAGGGCCAGGAAGACCTGTTCACCGGGACGGTAACCGGCCTTCTCGATGGCCTCCAGAATCAGGTCCAGGGCCTCCTGGTTGGCCTTGAGGGGCGGCGCGAAGCCGCCTTCATCGCCCACTAAGGTGGGGTAGCCGCGGGCTTTGAGCACGCTCTTGAGGGCGTGGTAGATTTCCGCCCCCCAGCGGAGGGCCTCCGCGAAGGAGGTGGCGGCCAGGGGCATAATCATGAATTCCTGCATATCCGGCCCCTGCCAGCCCGCGTGGGCGCCGCCGTTGAGGATGTTCATCAGCGGCACGGGCAGCAGGTGCGCGTTGACGCCGCCGATGTAGCGATACAGGGGCAGGCCCACGGCCTGGGCAGCGGCTTTGGCTACGGCCAGGCTTACGCCCAAAATCGCGTTGGCCCCCAGGCGGGACTTGTTGGGCGAACCGTCCAGTTCGATGAGCAAGGCGTCGATTTCCCGCTGCCGGGTGGCTTCTTTTCCCTGCAGGGCCGCGGCAATCTGGCCGTTCACGTTGGCCACGGCCTTGCGCACCCCTTTGCCGTGGAAGCGCCTGGGGTCCTCATCCCGCAGTTCCAGGGCCTCATGCGCGCCGGTGGAAGCGCCCGAAGGCACCGCGGCCCGGCCGAGGCTGCCGTCCTCCAGTTCGACTTCGACTTCCACCGTGGGGTTGCCACGGGAATCCAGAATCTCACGGGCATGGATGCGGGTGATGCGGGGCATCGTGCGCCTCCCGATGCAGGGTCCCCACGCCTTTGGGGTTCCACGGTTGGCTTTGGGGAAGACAACGACCTGGGCCGCCCCGTACCCCAGGGGGGCACCATGGGGTACGGGGCGTATGCTACGGCAACAGTTCCTGCAGCACTTCGATGGCCTTGGCCAGTTGCGGGTCCGTTGCGGGGTCGGGTTCGTATTGCACCCAGTCGATGGTATCTTCGTCCAGGGGGACCAGGTAATCCGGCTCCAGGCCCTTCTCGTGAATCAGGCGCTTCTTGGGGGTGAGCCAGTAGGCCACGGTGATGCGCACCGCGCCGCCGTCGCCTCGCAGGGGAATCCACTGCTGGACCGAGCCTTTGCCAAAGGTGCGCTCGCCAATCAGGGGCGCGCGGCCGTAATCCTGCAGCGCACCGGCCACGACTTCGGAGGCCGAGGCCGAGGCCTCGTTGACCAGCACGACCATGGGGATGTCCAGGGCCACGCCGCCGCCCCGGGCCTTGTGCACCTGGACGGTGCCATCGCCGTACTGTTCGTAGAGCACCACCTGGCCCTTTTCGATGAACTGGGAGGCCACGTTGATGGCCGTGGTCAGCAGGCCGCCGCCGTTGTTGCGCAGGTCGAAGATGATGCCCTTGGCCCCCTGCTCCTTGAGGTCCTCCAGGGCCTTGCGCAGTTCTTCGTCGCTCTTCTCGCCGAACATCATGAAGCGGACGTAGCCGATGTCCCCATCCAGCATGCGGTACTCGACGCTGGGGATTTCGATTTTGGCCCGCACGATTTCCACGTCGAAAATCTGCTCCTCGCCATCGACCACCCGGCGGATGGTGAGCCGGACCTTGGTCCCGGCCGGCCCCAGCACGCGGCGGCGGACCACTTCGGGGGAGATGCCGGTCACGTCCTCGCCGTCCACGCCGATGATTTGGTCCCCAGGCTTGAGGCCAGCCTTGGCCGCGGGGGAGCCGGGGATGGGGGAGATGATGGTCAGGTAGTCCTTGGTCACGTCCACCCACGCGCCAATGCCTTCATAGGAGCCTTCGATAGGGGCCTGGGCGTCCTGATACTCCTGCGGGTCCATGTACCCGGTGTAGCGGTCGCCCAGGGCGTCCAGCATCCCGCGGATGGCGCCCCGCATCAGGGCCACGTCGTCCACGGGTTGTTCGACGTAATAGCGGTGGACCAGGTCCCAGGCTTCCCAGAAGGGCTGGAAGAGTTGTTCCAGGTCCTCGTTGGGCGCGGGGCCGGCGGCCGGCGTAGCAAGAGGCAGGGGGGCTGCGGCCTGCCCCGCGGTCTGGGCCTGGACGCTCTTGCGGCCCAGGAGCCATCCGGTGGCAAACGCGCCGCTCAGCCAGCAACTCATGAAGAAGAAAACCACCAGAACCAGAAACCAGCGCTTGGTTTTCGAGGCCATCGTATCCCTCTCCCGCCACAGGAGATGTGTGGGCATCATCATAGCACAATTTGGGGGGTGGGCGTTCGTCGATGGTCGATGGTCGATGGTCGTTCGTCGTTCGTCGGTGGTCGTTCGTCGATGGTCGCTCGTCGATGGTCGGTGGTCGGTGGTCGGTGGTCAGTGGTCAGTGGTCAGTGGTCAGTGGGAGGGGGTGCTGTTGTGGATTCCATCTGCACATCCGCAAATTCGCAAATTCGCAGATTCGCTCCGGTATACTTCCCCCTCGGTTGCGAGGGCCTATGGCAACGAAGCGGTTTCCTTACCTTCATGTCCTCACCATTGCCGCGGGGCATCTGGTGCAGGATACCTTTGCCGCGTTCTACCCGGTGTTGCTGCCCCGGCTGGCTCAGGCCCTGGGGATTTCCCGCGGCGTGGCTGGGCTGCTGGAGTTCGTCCGCCTCGCGCCGTCGGTCCTCAACCCCTTGTTGGGGTACTGGGCCGACCGTTACGCCGCGACCTGGTTCGTGGCCCTGGCCCCCGGCCTGACGGCCACGGCCATGACCCTGCTGGGGCGCAGCCGGGGGTTGCCGGAATTGCTCTTCCTCTTGTTACTCACCGGCGTGGGCATTGCCATGTTCCATGCTTCCGCGCCCGCGTGGGTGGCCCGGGCCAGCGGGCCGTATGCCGGCCGGGGGATGAGTTTCTTCATGGCCGCGGGGGAACTGGCCCGCACCATCGGTCCGCCCCTGGCCGTGGCTGCGGTCCTGCGGTTGGGGATGCAGGGGTTGCCCTGGCTGGCTCCTGTGGGATGGACGGCTTCCCTGGTGTTGTGGCTGCGGCTGGTGCGGAACCACAAGCCCCAGGCCCATCCTCAGGTGCTGCCCTTTTGGGAGGCGGCCACTTTGTGTATGCGGCGCTTCGGCTGGCTGCTGGCCCTTTTGATTGTGGGTCGCACCATGTTGACCGGGGTGCTGAACACCTACCTGGCCTGGTACCTGATGGATTCGGGCCTGAGTTGGGCCACGGCCGGTCGCATGGTGGCGCTGTATGAAGGCACTGGCGTGCTGGCCGCGCTCGCGGCCGGGGCCTGGAGCGACCGCTTTGGCCGGCGGCGGGTGGCCGCCCTGGGCATGACGGTGGGCGCGGGCGCGCTCCTGGCCCTGACCTGGCTGCCCACGGCCTGGAAGCCCTGGTTGCTCCCCCTTTTGGGCGCGGGGGTGCTTTCCGTGCAGCCGGTGTTCCTGGCCCTGGTGCAGGATACCGTCCAGGTGCATCGGGCCATGGCCAACGGCCTGTACATGGGCATGAGTTTCCTCTTGCGGCCCCTCAGCGTCGCGGCCATCGGCGCTGCGGCCGACCTGTGGGGCTGGGCCTGGGCCTTGCGCATGGCCGCGGGTCTGGCCCTGCTGAGCCTGCCCCTGCTCCTGACCCGAAACCTGTGGCAGGCCCTGGATGAGGGATAGAGAGGTGTCGCAGTCGGCAGTCAGCAATCGGCAGTCGGCAGTCAGCCGTCAGCAGTCGGCAGGCGGCAGGCTGCGGACGGCGCACTGCGGACTGCGGACTGCGGACAGCGGACTGCCCCCAATTTCCGCTTGGAGACCTGGCCGTTTTGTGATACAATGCGGCCCGACTTGTGCCCTGTGAGGATGTCGGCGGCATGGATGGGTCGAAGCCGGTGCCGAAGCGGCAATATGGCATGAATCTGCTCCTGGCTGGCGTGGTCAGCCAGGTCGGTTGTGTTACCGTAGTAATCGTGGTGACCACCCTGATTTTGGGCCTGTGGCTGGACGCCCGCTTCGGTACCCGGCCGTGGATCACCATCCTGCTGCTGGTGTTGAGCGTGCCCTTTACGTTGATGCTGATGGTCTGGATTGTGCGCCGCCTGACGAGCCGGATTCAACCTGCTCCCTCCATCTTCTCCAACAAGGAGGCAAAGGGTGACGGCCCCCAAGCATAACGCCCAACAACAAAGCGGTGGTTTCCGCCCCGGTTGCTTCGGGGTGTTGCTCCTTTTGGCCTTGACCGTGATTATCCCTTATGTGGCTGGCCTGCGCATCCTGCAGCCCCATGTCACCCTGCCAGCCGAGAAGGTCATCGAGGAACCTCTTTTCACCCTGCCCTTTTTGGGCGAGCAGGGCAAAATTTACCTCACCAACAGCCTGATTGCCTGGCTGCTCGCGGTCATCATCGTGTTCTGGATTAGCATCAAGGCCGGGCGGGCGGTCAAGCGCGCCATGGCCGAAGACAACTACGTGCTGACCGGCTTCACCGACGCCTTTGTCTCCTTCATCGAGGTGCTTTACAACCTGACCGAAGCCACCGCGGGGAAATGGACGCGCACCATCTTCCCCTATTTCGCCACCATCACCGTGCTCGTCCTGGTGGTCAACTGGATGGAATTGCTGCCGGGCATGGATACCATCGGCCTGGTGGTGCCCTCCCATGAGCCGTATGGGTACGTGGTGAAGTTCGCCGGGCCGGTCGCCCTGCTTGTCGATGAAAAGAGGAAGCCCGCCAAGGGTGCCGAGGGCAAGGCCGCTTATGAAGAGGGAATGAAGGAAGAGAAGAAGGCCGAAGGCGGCGAGGAAGGCAAGCCCAAGTACTATGAGTTCCGGCCCTTCCTCCGGGTGGCCTCGACGGACCTGAACTTCACCATCGCGCTGGCCCTGGTCTCGGTCATCATGACCCAGGTGATTGGGCTGCGGGCCTTGGGCTTGCATTACCTGGAGAAGTTCTTCAACTTCCGCGCCCTGGCACGCGGTCCCATGGGCCTGTTGGACTTCGCAGTGGGCTTGCTGGAAATCATCTCCGAACTCTCCAAAATTCTCTCCTTCTCCTTCCGGTTGTTCGGCAACATCTTCGCGGGTAGCGTGTTGCTCTTCGTGATGGGCGCGCTGGCGCCGCCCATTTTGTTCGGCTTCTACGGCCTGGAACTCTTCGTAGGCCTGATTCAGGCCTTCGTCTTCGGCATGCTGACCATGGTCTTCATGGCCCAGGCTACGCAACATCACTAAGGCAACGCGGTGCGCAGTCCGCGGTCCGCCGACCGCCGACCGCCGACTGCCGACTGCCGACTGCCGACTGCCGACTGCCGACTGCTAACTGCTAACCGCTAACGGCTATCTCATCTCCCAGAACCTTCAATCGCCTACAAACCCTTGCAAGGAGGTTGAACAATGGACCCGCAGGCCGCCAAACTCATCGGTGCTGGTTTAGCCATGATTGGGGCCATTGGGGCCGGTTTGGGCATCGGTGTGCTGGCCGGTGGCGCGGTGCAGGGCATTGCCCGGAACCCGGACGCCGCCGGGACCATCCAGACCAACATGATTCTGGGCATCGCCTTTGCCGAAGCCGTGGCCATTTACTGTCTGGTGGTGGCCTTGCTGCTCATCTTCGCGGTGTAGGCTTCGTGGAAGCAGCAGGGGCTTTGCCCGCCTTCCTCGGGATGGGGAAGCGTTTGGCCGCTTCCCTGCCCCGTGGCCAGACCGGGCCGATGTTTCAGCCCCTTCACCCTCGTTGAACACCAAGGAGGTGTACGGTGGAAGCGCTGGGCAAACTGGGCATCAACCTGGGTTACCTGTTGATGCAGTTTCTGGCCTTCTTCATCATGCTGGCCTTGTTGAAGCTCTGGGCCTGGGACCCCATCGTGGAGTTCCTCCGCCGCCGGCGGGAGAAGCTGGCCAAGGCCCTGGAGGACGCCCGCATCGCGGCCGAAGCCCGGGCCAACGCGGAGAAAGAGGCCGAGAAAATCCTGGCCGAGGCCCGGGCCAAGGCGGAGGAAATCATCCACGAGGCCCGCGAGCGGGCCGAAGAGGTGGCCGCGCAAATCCGGGCCCAGGCCGAGGCCGATGCCGAGAAAATCCGCCAGAACGCCCAGGCCGAAATGGAGGCCGAACGCAACCGCCTGCTGGGTGAACTCCGGCAGCAGATTGCCGCGCTGGCCATCGCCGCGGCCCGCAAAATCCTTCAGGACAACCTGGACGAGGCCCGGCAGCGCTCCTTGCTGCAGGAGTTCTTCGCGGGCATCCGGGACAAGAAGGTCATCGTGCTGGATGAACTCGAAGGCGTGGGCGAGGTCACCTCGGTGGAGGTGGTCACCGCAGTGCCCCTCACCGCGGAGGAAAAGGAAACCATCCAATCCGCGCTGGCCGAAAAACTGGGCCAGGTGGACGTCACCTTCACCGTGGACCCCTCGATCTTGGGCGGCGTCATCCTCCGCCTGGGCGACAAGGTGATCGACGCTTCCGTGGCCCGTCAACTGCGGACCCTGGAGGAGCAGTTGGTCGCGGCGTAGCCGACGGGTTTTCGACCTTCTCCGGTGCTTGCAACCGGATTTGTCCCAAACGGCGCCCTTGGCGGCGCCGTTTTCTTCTACCCATAGGCCCTTCACATCCTACGGCATGACCACGGGTGCGGCCATGGAGGAGTTGGAACGGCTCTATCGGGAAAGGCCAACCGCGCGTTGGGGACGCTCCTGGCTCGCGCGGGGGATGCCCTTGTTTTGGGTGCTCCTGGGAGTGGCCCTGGGGACCATGCTCTGGCGGAACCTGCCCTGGGGCGCATGGGCCAGGACCGACTCCGTGGCCTACGTGGAAGCCGCGCGGCACGTGGCTTTGGGCCAGGGGCTGTACGTCTACGACGAACAGGGCAACCTGGAGTGGCTGGCCCATTACCCGCCCTTTTACTCCGTCTCCCTGGCCCCCTTCCTCAAGGCCGGGTTGCCCTGGCACCAGGCCACCCGCTGGGACGCGGCCCTCACCTACGGCCTGCTCGTCACCCTGTTGGGCCTGATGGCCTGGCACATCTCCCGCCGCTGGCTGGAGAGTTTCACCTGGACCGTGCTCCTGGCCCTGACCCCGCCCCTGGTGGTGTACGTCTCCGGGACCATGTCCGAGGGTTGGTTTTACGTCTGGATGTGGGTGACCGTGTTCGGCTGGTGGCTGGCGCTGCACCGGGGGCGGGCCACCGCGTTGTGGTGGGCTGGCCTGGCCGCGGGGCTGGCCTTGCTCACCCGGTATGCGGGGCTGTTCCTTTTGGGCGGCGCGGGGTTGATGCTTCTGGGGTTCCCAGGAAGCCGTCGCGCGCGCGTGGCCGCAGCCCTGCGCTTTGCCTTCCCCATGCTGAGCCTGTATGGGATATGGAACCTGCTCATGGCCCTGCACGGGAAAGGGGTGCGCACCCGTTGGGCCTGGCAGGTGGAACCCTGGGTGCAGGCCGCGCAACAGTTCCGCCGTGACTGGCCCGCGGCCCTGTGGCGGGGCTGGGCCATGATGTACCCGCCCCGGTACGAAGCCTACGCCGCCCAACTGGACGTCCTGGCCTGGGTGGTGCTGGCCGCCCTGGTCCTTGTGACGCTGGTCGCCGCGCTCCGTTACCGCCAGTTGCGGCCCTGGGCCAACCTCGAAACAGAGGCGGACGGGGCCTGGCGCCGGGAACGCCTGACCGGTTGGTGGCTCTGGACGGCCCTGACCGGCGCCGGGGCTTTGGGGTACCTGCTCTTCCTCTATATCGCCCGTGTGGTGCGGGACCCGCAACCGGATTTCACCCCTCGGGTGCTGTCGCCGGCCCTGTTCTTGGGGCTGGCCGCGGGCATCGCAGGGGTGCAGGCCCTGGTGGGGGAAGGGGTGAACCGCCTGGCCGCCCAGGGCCGAGGCCGGACCGCCCGTCTTCTGCCCCTCGCGGTTTCCCTTTTCTTCCTGGGCGGCTTCTGGTTCTGGGTTTTCCCGAAAACCTCGACCTACCTCCATTCCATGCGCAAGTATGGCAACGGCTACAGCCGTAAAATGTGGCATGAACCCGAATTCTGGGATTACGTCCGTTCCTGGCCGGAGGACATCCTCTTGCTTTCCACCGAGGCCTATGCGGTGCGCATATGGACGGGGCGTTTCGCGGCCTGGCCCAGGGAGGCTTTCTACCCGCAACTCCTCAAAGGCCCGCTGGGTTCCAACCCCGACGACCCCTACCACCGGGCCTTCGTTGAAGGCCGGGCCGTGTTGATTCACCTGCGCCCCGCGGGGGAAACCTGGTGGCGGGCCCGCTGGGGACCTGAAGGCTACCGGGCCTCCAAGGTGATTCGCACCGGCCTCCCCCGCTGTTACGAACACCCCCTGGCCATCGTCTACTTCGCGGGAAAGGACCCGGAACGATGTCCCCTGCAACGTCGAAACCGTTCCTCCAAATAATCCTGGCCCTGGTGTTGCTTTTGGGCGTGGCGCGGTGTGCAGGTCCTGTTGGGGGCTTGCAGGTCAAGATGCCCATCGAGCCGTCGGGGGGCACGCCCTCGCCCCAACCGACCCGATGGACAGCCACGCCGACCCCAGAAGTGTTTACGCCAACGCCGGAACCTTTGCTGACCGCAACGCCCACCGCGACGTGGACTGCGCCTGCGCCGGTGGGCACCGTGCCGTGGCCCAGCCCCACGCCCACGCCCTTGCAGACCCCGCTTGCGGACATCCCCAACGCGGCGGTGCAGATTCTGCGTCCTGGGGAAGGCTCTTTCGTGGTTTCCCCCATGGTGGTGGTCGTGCGGATGCACCGCGACGCGTTTCCGTCCACGGTTTTCGTCGAACTCTGGGCCCAGGTGGGGAACGAAGCCCGGATGCTGTACCGCCGCATCTATCGCTACGACCAGCAGCCGGCCACCACCTGGGTGTTGCTGCAGGAAAAGGTGCCCTTCGAAATCCGGCCCCCGGAGGTCTGGGCCAGGTTTTTGGTGCGGTTGACCGATGGGGCAGGGGTGCCCAAGGAACAGCAGGCGGTGCACATCCGCCTGCTTCGGTACGGCCTGGGGCAGGAAAGCCATCGCGACCAGGTGCGGCTGCCCATAGTGATCGAACGGCCCCGGCACCGGTCCCGGCTTCCCCTGGAAGGGACCCTGGAGGTGACCGGCCTGGCCCGGTACACCACCGGGGTTATCGAAGCGCTGCTGTACACCCCCAAGGGCCGGGTGCTCAAGGCCGCGGCCCTGTCGCTGGGCCCGCCCGACCCGCAAGGCTACGCCCGTTTCACCTGGTCCTGGCCCTATCGCTTCACCCAGCCCCAGGACCTGCGGCTGGTGCTGCGGCTCTACGACCCCAGGGTGCAGGGGGTGGCGTATATCGAGAGTGTGCTGCTTTATTTTCGGGCGGAACCGTAGGGAGAAGTGTGTAGTGGGCAGTGGGCGGTAGTTCACGGTGCTGGTTCGATTATCTCACGCTACCGCGCCGTCCAGAACAAATACAGCCCGCCCAGGGTCACCAGCAGGCCAAGGGACAAGCGACGCCGCCAGTACGGGGACCCCTGCCGCCGGGCCCATAGGGCCAGCAACATGTTCAACAGGCCAAGACCGACCACCACACCATACATGTTCAT
>JALXBY010000369.1 GCA_026991215.1 Anaerolineales bacterium | reverse complement strand
GGGTAGGGTTCCGGGGAGCCGTCGGCGTGACCGGCCTTGCCTCAGGGCTTGGGGTTCCCTGGCCACGGGGGAAGGGACCGATGGTGACGTCCCACCAAACGAAACAACCTACCACGCCCAGAGTCAGACCGTAGAGCAACCACAGGACGAACTTCCACCCACGCATACCATGCTCCACAGGGGGAAATGAGCATATATCGGAAAAGGTGGTTCGAGCATCAAAAGGCCTTCACGACCTTGCTTGTGCACGGTGGAGGGCGGATTGAATCATACTCCGGCCGGGCAGGTTCAGGGCGGCATTGTGTCGGAATTGGATGCGTTTAAGAAAACGCAAACCTCCGGGCCTGCGGAGACCCGGAGGTTTGTGTGTGCCCCCACGGGGATTCGAACCCCGGCCTCGGCCTTGAGAGGGCCGCGTCCTAAACCCCTAGACGATGGGGGCAGGCGCCCCCTATTATACCGAGGGGGGTGCTCGCGTCAATGCTCGCGGCCCGCACGCAGGCGTTTCTCCTACCCGCCCAGCAGCACCCGTCGCACCAAGTCCCCCATGCCCAAAAGCCACACCAGGAGCGTCAGGGCCACCACGACCCACAAGGCCTTTCGGTGGTGGTGCTGGCCCCGGCCTGAGGCCACCAGCGCGAGCCGCAGGCCGTTCAGCCCATGGAACAACACGGCCAGCAGGAGCAGGCCATCCAGCACCAGGAAGGGGGGCGTTTTGGCTTTCTGGATGAACGCATCCCACGCGGCCGCCCCGCGGGTGAGCAGGCGCAGGGTCCACAGGTGGAGGAACAGGTAGAGCACCAACCCCAGTGCAGTCAGGCGGTTGAGGGCAAACGCCCACATGCCCAGCCCCCGGGAAAGGCCGGGAAGCCAGGCCCGCAGGCCGCTGCGCAGCCGCGGGCCGGCCATGGGCGGCGTAGCAACCGCCTGCTGCATGGCAGGAACCGGCTGTTGCAGCACCCAGCCGCGCAGGGACATGATGGCTTCCCCCGGAAAGACCGCGGACGGGCACACCGCGGAGCATTCCATGGCCGTATGGCAGCGCCAGCACCCATGTTCGTGGTCCACCCAGGCGCGCACACGGGCCAGGGAAACCCCGCGTGGTTCTTCGACCAGACGCCAGGCCGCAGCCAGGCCCGCGGGTCCCAGGTAGTAGGGGTCGCTTCCCACCACCGGACACGCCGAAAGGCACAGCCCGCATTCGATGCAGTTCTCGAACCGGGTGAAGCGGGAGGTGCGCCAGTTCCCTTCTTCCAAAGGGACCCGGCGCACCATGGGCATCTCTGAAGGATAGCGTTGGTAAAAGGCCCGCATGTCCACGGCCAGGTCCGCGAGCAGGGGGAGGTGCGCCAGGGGTTCCACCGTGACCACCGCGCCCATCCCGGTCACCGGGGTGATGCAGGCCAGCCGTTCCCGACCGTTGACCCGCACGCCGCAGGTGCCACACGAGGCGTGATGACAGGAATACCGGTAGACCAGGTCCGGCGCGTGATGCCGGCGGATGTAGTGCAGCGCCTCCAGCACCGTGGTCCGGGGGCCGACCGGGACTTCGTAGGTCACATACCGGGTCTGCAGCCGACCGTCTTCCCTCCGCCTGGCCCGAAAGATGCGGAAGGTCACGTGGCGTATCGCTCTGGCGTCTGGCATGGCAGGCATACTCATCGCGGGTTGCTGCAAGCCCTGGGAGGTTTTGAGATTATACTTGCCCCGGTTTGGGTACCAGCCAACTTCCCCTGTGGAGTGCGGCCATGCAGGAGCAACCCCGGAACGCGACAGGGACCCTGACCGGGCGCACGTGGTGGGCCTGGGCGCTGTGGACCCTGTACATGTTCCTGGTCGTGCGAACGGCCTGGGTTTCCGACGATGCGCTTATCACGGCCCGGGTGATGGAGAACTTCGTGCATGGGTACGGCCCGGTCTTCAACGTGGACGAGCGGGTGCAGGTGTACACCCATCCCTTGTGGTTCCTGTTGCTTTCCGCACTGTACCGGCTGGCCCTTTGGGTCTTCCGGCCTCAACATGCGGCCTTCGTGGTTTTCTTCCTGATTGGCGTGTCCCTGGTCGTCTCCGGTGGGGCCATGGCCCTGTTGCTGCACCGGGTGCTGCGCCGACCCCATAGCCTGCTGCTGGGCGGGATGGCCCTGCTGCTTTCCCGCGGGTTCATCGACTATTCCACCTCGGGGCTGGAGTATCCCCTGCTTTCCCTGCTTTTGACGCTGTGGGTGTGGCGCTTCCGCACCGCACGCCATGACCGCCGCGTGGCCGAACTCACGCTATGGCTGGCCCTGCTCATGACCACGCGGATGGACGCAGGGCTGTTGGTACTCCCTCTGTGGTTCTGGGATGTACTCCGCACGCCTTTGCCCTGGCGGGCGCGGTGGAAGCAAATCCTCCTGGGCTGGCTGCCCCTTTTGCTCTGGGAAGCCTTTGCCATCGTCTATTACGGCTTTCCCTTCCCCAACACCTACTACGCAAAACTGGCCGGAACGGGGATGCCCCTGCCGTACCGGGTGTACCGGGGCTTCATTTACATCCTCCATACCTGGGACCGGGACCCGGTCACCATGTTCACCATCGGCCTGGTGCTGGTTTTCGTGAGCGTGTTGACCGTAGCCGCCCTTCGCGGCCGCGGGCAGGTGGAGGCTCACCTGGTGGCCGGGGCCGTGGGGTTGCTCCTTTACCTGGGGTATGTGCTCTACACCGGCGGCGACTTCATGCTTTCCCGCTTCCTGGTTCCGCCGCTGGTGTGGGCCGTGTTGTTGTGGGATGACCTCCCCTGGCCGCGGGAGTACGTCTGGCACCTGGCAGGGGTGTTTCTGCTTTTGGGCTACAGCGCGCTGTATACCGTGCTGCGCCCCCAGGGGCTGCTGGTCATACCCCAGGAATTACGGGAACAGGTCATTTTCGACAAGGGCGCAGGCGTTGCGGATGAGCGCCTGTATTTCTTCTTCAACAGCACGGGCCAGGCCCTGATACGCATTCCCCCGCTGTTCAAGCCGAAACACCACCCAGGGAACTGGCGGTATGACCCCCAAAAGCATCGTGTGGTGGTACGCCTT
>JALXBY010000368.1 GCA_026991215.1 Anaerolineales bacterium | reverse complement strand
GCCATCCAGCACCAGGAGCACGATTTTCGTTTCGTTGGGCTGCAGCAGGCTTTTGAGCAGGTCGTCGGGCAGGGGGGCGAACATGGGTTGACCTCCTCGGCAGGGTGTTGGGGGAGAAACCCAAAGAGATACAACGGGGCAAGGCGTTCCCTATGTTGGCATCAAGGGGCTTTTGGGGAAAGACTTTGCAGCGCGCGGGCCACCGCGTGGGCGGCGGCTTCCGGGTCTTCTACGGGGAACATGTGGCCACGACCGGCCAGCACCTCGACGCGGCCCTGGGGCCAGCGGCGGGGAAGCAGGCAGCGGGTCGGGGGCGTGCCCATTTCCGAGAATTCCCCAAAGAACACCCACCCCGGCCCGGGGATGCGGCGGACCCAGGACCACACGTCGGTGGGCACCGCGGCGAACACCGCGGCCTCCCACTCCGGCGGGTAGGCCAGTTCCCAGGCGTCGCCGACAGGCCGCAGGCCGTGGGTGACGTATTCCTGCAGGGCTGCCTCGGTCCAGGCCCGGAAGAAGACCCGCTGGCGGAAGTGCTCCATGGCTTCCTGGGGTGAGGGGAAGCGCCGACGTCGATGCAACGCACCGGCCACCAGCCGGGCCAGGGGGAAATCGCTTTGCAAAGGCGCGCCCTGCCGCTGCCACCGCCGGATGTGCCGCAACACCCGCGGCTCGAAAATCACCGGGTCCATGAGCACGATGCCCTGAAACAGGCCCGGCTGCAGGACCCAGGCCATCAAGGTCATGACGCCGCCCAGGGAATGGCCCAGGCCCAACACAGGTCCCGACCAGGCGGCCAGGGCCTGGGCGTATTCCTGGGCCAGGTCCTGCCAGCGGAGGCCGGCCGGCGGTGGCCCCTCAGCCCGTATGGGCCGGGGGACCCAGCCCCAAACACGCGCTTGCGGGAACAGACGGAGCAGATGCTGCACCAGGGGCCGATAGATATGCGGCGGGAACCCATTGGCCGGAGCCAGCACCACAGGGATTTCCCCCCGGCCTCCCAGGGGAACCCACAGACCGGCCTGGTCTTCAGGTGGGTGTGTGGCCATGACGGGTTTCCTTAGCAGGAAGGAAAGGTGTGGGCATGGCTTCGATTATCCCATATTCGCGCGGTCACTGCCAGGGCAAGGGCAGGCGTTTGAGGCCTGCCAAAAGCAGGCAGTCAGGAACGCTGCCAAGGCGTGAACCTCGCAGACTTTGCGGCAAGGCGGACTTATCTTCGGTTTGGGCCAATAATAGGAGGAAAGTTCGCCTGTTTGGCCTTCGCGGGAAGGGCAATGGCTCTGGCGGGGCTGCAACAGGCTTGCCCCTCAATCGGGCGGGTTCTGTGTGGAATTTGATTTGAGGTGAACGCCGTCACCCCCGCCGCCCTCGCTTCCCGAACCACCGTTTCACCCGGCGAAGCGCGGCCATCCAGCCGTACACCCGGATGACCGGTTGGGTTACCTTTTCCCCCAGGAAGGCCGTGGTGCCCTGCACCGTGCGGGTGGTGCGCTGCAACGATTCCAGGATGGGCAGCACCTCGACGTACAGGGTGTAGAGCAACAGCCCCATTTCCACGATGAGGACCACCAAACCCACGCCCACCAGACAGGCCACGAAGGTCAACAACACCAGGAACACATCCCGGATGCGGGCCGTGGGGGTAGTGGGCAGCATCAGGTAATAGACCAACCCCGCCAGCCCCACCAGCACAACGACGAACCCGGCGATACCAAGCCATAGCCATTTGCGGGTGGTTTTGTGTTCACGTCCGTCCATGGTGTACCTCGGAATGGTGAGTGGTCGGTCGTCGATCGTCGTTGGTCGTTCGTCGTTCGTCGATGGTCGATGGTTGTTGGTGATTGGTTCGCTGACAGCGGACCGCGCACTGGGGACCGCCCACTGCAGACCGCTGACCGCTGACTGCCCACTGCGGACCATACTACACCCGGTCCGCGAAATAGCGCTCCATGCTCTGGAAGAAGACCAGGCCGCCCACCAGCAGGGTCAGGGCCACGGCTACGGAAAGGGCCAGGCTCAAATCCGGGCCGGGACCCACGCCCAACAAGGCCCAGCGGAACCCCTGCACCACGCCCACCATGGGGTTGAGGGCATACAGCAGCCGCCAGCGTTCGGGCACCAAACTGGTCGGATACACCACGGGCGTGAGGAAGAGCAAAACCTGCACCAGGTATGGTAGCACGTACCCCACGTCCCGGTACAGCACGTTCAGGGCCGCGGCCCAGAGGCTCCCGGCCAGGCTGGTGCACGCGGCCAGGAGCAGGAACAGGGGCAGGGTCCACGCCCAGGCCGTGGGCCGTAACCCGTACCACGCCATCAACCCGGCCAGCACCATGAAGGCCAGCAGGAAGTCCACCAGGTTGCTCAGGACCACGGCCAGGGGCAGCACCAGCCGGGGGAAGTAGACCTTGGTCAGCAGGGGACGGTTCATCACCAGGGAGCGGCCGCCCTGGTTGAAGGAGGTCGCGAAGAAGTTCCAGGGCAGCAGCGCGGCATAGGTGAACACCGGGTACGGGATGCCCTCCGAAGGCATCCGGGCCAGTTTGCCGAAGAACACGGTGAACACCACCATGGTGATGAAGGGGTGCAACCAGGCCCACAGGACCCCCAGCAGGGTCTGCTTGTAGCGCACCTTGATGTTGCGCCAGGTGAAGAAGTACACCAACTCCCGGTACTGCCACAACTCCCGCAGGTCGGGCAGGCTCCAGCGCCGCGGGGGACGGATGACGTAATAGGGCGCGGCCATGGCTCAGACCTGGCTGTAGTGCATGTAGTGATACGTAATCTGGCCGTCGCGGACCGTGAGGGTGTCTTCCCCCCGCAGTTCGCGGCCATCGGGCATGCGGCCCTGCCAGCGCAGGTAGACCCGGCCCCCATCCTTTCGCTTTTCCACGATTTGGAAGCGGGCCCCGGGCACGATGGTCTGGAACCAAATCAGATACCAGGTTTCGATTTCCTGCCGGCCCTGGTAGGTGCGGCCCGGCGCGACCAGCAGGGCCTGGGGATGGTACAGGGCCGCGGCCTTCTGGTGATGGGCCTGGTTCCACACGTCCACCAATCGATCGACCACGTC
>JALXBY010000367.1 GCA_026991215.1 Anaerolineales bacterium | reverse complement strand
GGTCCAGAGGGTGTGAAGCACCCGCCGGTTGCGTTCCAGTTCCTCCAGGGTGATGTACTCCCGTTCGCTGTGGGCCACGGCCAGGTCGCCGAAGCCGAAAATGACGCACGAAAGCCCGGCCTTGGCGAAGTTGGCCGCGTCCGTCCACGTGGGCATGACGTCGAAACGGGGGTATTCGCCCAGCGCCTGCTGGTACGCCTGGGCCAGCCATTGGGCCAGGGGCGGGTTGCCGAAGTCCACCGGGGCTTCGGCTTCCACCCGGCGGTAGCGCACATAGGGCACGAAGGGCGGTTGCCGGGCCATGCGTTCCAGGTGGGCCTCCACCGCCTGCCAGTCGGTGCCCACGGGCAGCGCGATTTCCGCCAGCAGCCGGGCCGAAGGCGGGGTCGCGTAATGTTCCCAGCCGCTTTCCAGCCGGAAGATGTTCACGGCCAGGCCGGTGGCCTGTTCGACCGCGCGCACGTAGTCCATAAGCAAGCGTACCGGATGTACGGCCCGGCTCAGGGTGCCCGCATGGTAAACGGGCGTTTCCACCTCAACCTCGAACTCCAGGGAACCATACTGGCGGGTGCAGATGCGGCCCCAGGTGGGTTCCAGCACGAGCACCTGGGCGACGCCCCGCTGCCGCAGCAGGCCGGCCAGGGCCTGGGACCCACGCGCGGTGTAGTTTTCCTCGTCCACGGTCAGGGCCAGGCCGACGTCCAGGCGGCCCTGTTGTTGGTACACTTCCCGCGTGGCCGCGAGCAGCGCGGCCAGCAGGCCTTTGGTATCCACCGCGCCCCGGCCATACAGCCGGCCCTGTACCAGCCGGGGCCGGAAGGCTTCGGGCATGGTCAGGGGCGGGACGGTATCCACATGGGTGTTGACCACCACCCGCGCGCCCTGGGGCAGGTAAAGCAGGTTGTACTGGCCCCCTTCCAGGGGCTGCCGCTCCCAGGGCAGGAAGTCCAGCACCTGGACCACGTACTGGAGCACAGGCTCCGGGTCCTGGTAACTGGGCCGGGCGATGAGTTCCTGGGCCAGGCGAAGGGTTGGGGACATGGGGGTAATGGTCGTTCGTCGATGGTCGATGGTCGATGGTCGTTCGTCGGTGGTCGGTGGTTGGTTGCTTGGTGGGGCCATTGTATCACCGTTGGGGGGAAACGGGGAAAGGATGCCGGACGGCGAGGGAATGATGATACTATGGTAGCGGTCGGCAGTCAGCGGTCGGCAATCGGCAGGCATAGGTTAGGAGGCGAATATGCAACCAAAGCGTTGGATGGTGTTGGGTTGGGCGCTGGCCCTGGGCCTGCTTTTGGGGTGGGCCGTAGCGCCGGTCTGGGCCGGGCCGCGCGCGGCGCGGTTGGAACGCAGGGGCCAGGACCTTCCCCGCCTTTCCCCCCAAGAGAAACAGGTGATTTGGGAACGCATCGAGGTGGACCTGACCGTGGACCAGTCGGGCGTTCTCTACGTGGAAGAGCGCATCACCGTGACCTTTCAGGGTGGCCCTTTCCGGTACGGCTATCGGCGCATTCCGCTGCGCTACCTGACCCGTCTGGAGGTCGAAAGCGTAGCCGACGAACAGGGGCCGTACGTGAAGGGCCAGCAGGCCCCCCGGGGCTTCGTGGTGGACGGCGGCGAGGACGAACTCCGCATCCGGTGGTTCTTCGACCCGGTTTCGGATACCCGCCGCACTTTCATCCTGCGCTATCGGGTGTACGGCGCGTTGCGCTTCTACCCGGAAGGCGAACAACTGTGGTGGCGGGCCGTGTTCCCCGACCGGGACGGTCCCGTGCAGGAGGCCGTGGCCGTGGTCCGGGTGCCAGGCCAGGTGCGCGCGGCCCGGGCCTATTTCGTTCCCGCCCAGGTAGAGCAGGTGGACCCCTTCACGGTGCGCTTCGTGGCCAGCAAAGCCATCCCCCCCGGCACGCCATGGGAAGTGCGGGTGGAATGGCCCGCCGGCGTGGTCAACGGCACCCCCGCGCCCTGGCAGGCCGAGGCCGACCGAGAAGTGGCCCAAATCGAGCGCAGGATGATTTGGGAGCAGCGCTGGCGCCCCCTCGCGGAGGTGTTCACCGCCGCGGCTTCGGTTCTGCTGTTCCTTGTGGGCGGGGTGGCCTTGCTCCTCCACTGGTACCAGCGGGGCCGCGACCCCCAGACCGAAATCTACGCGGAATACCTGACCGAACCGCCCTCGGACCTGCCCCCCGCGCTGGTGGGTGCCTTGGTGGACGAACGGGTGGATGCCAAGGAAATCCTGGCCACCCTGTTCGACCTGGCCCGTCGAGGGGTGCTGGACATCATCGAGGAAGGGATGGACAGTTTCCGCTTCCGCCTGCGCGAGATTCCTCCCTACCTGCGGCCCTTTGAAAAGGAAATTCTGCGCACGCTGTTTGGCCGCAGCCCAGAGCAGCGGCTGGAGGACTGGCGGCACGTGCTCGCCCGCAGCGAGACCTATAACCGCATGGCCAGAGCCATCTTCGCGGCGGCCGTCAAAGCCGGACTGTTCCCCCACAACCCCATGGCCGTGCGGCAGCGGTACCTGCTCCTGGGCCTGCCTTTGGCGATTTTGGGCGGTCTTGCCCTCTTTGGGGGCTTTGCCCTGAGCGAATGGCTGGCCACGGCCTGGCTCCCTGGGGCTGCATTGCTTGCCCTTGGCGTGGCCGTGCCTGTGGTGGGTGTGTTCATGCCCCGCAAGACCCGGAAAGGTGCGGTCGAAGCCGCGAAGTGGCGGGCCTTCCGGCGCTACCTGAGCCGGCTGCAGGACGTGGACGTCGCAGCCGCCCAGGACCTATTGGAACGCTACCTTCCTTACGCCATCGCCCTGGGTGTGGAAAAGGACTTCCTGCAGCGGCTGGCCGCGCTGGAGGAAGAAGCCCAACGCCGTCGGGTCACGACCACCGCGTGGTGGCCCTCCTGGTACCACGCTTCCCACTACGGTGAGACCGCGACCACATCGTCTTCGGGGCGAAGTGGGGAAGGACCCAGCCCCGGCGCGCGGCTGAGCCAGGCCTCCCGCAGCGTGGGTGCTTCCCTGAGCCGGTTGAGCGCCAGCCTGGGCCATTTGTTGAGCGTCTCGGCCCAGACCATGAGCCAGCCGGTCAAGTCTTCGGGC
>JALXBY010000366.1 GCA_026991215.1 Anaerolineales bacterium | reverse complement strand
CTACTACGCGTTCCTGGCAGGGCAGGCCTGGCGGCGACGTCGGGGGCTGCCGGTCTTCCCCCTTCCCCCCAGCCACACCCGCCGCGCCCTGGCAGGGCTGCAGATGGGCTTTCTGGCCGCGAGCCTGTGGCCCGTCTTCCCGGCCCAGGCCACCCGGTGGGCCGCGCGGCTCTTCGGCGCACCGTTCCTGCTCCACTTCCTGTGGGATTGGCTGGCCGTATCCGGTCGGGTGCAGGGGCCGCCGCCCATGCTGCCGCCGCGCCTTCACCGCGGCCTGGCCCTGGCCTTCCGCATGGCCACGGCCGGGGCCTGGCTGGCCTGGTCCCCACCCCTTCCTCCGCTGGACGCCCTGGCCGCTGCCCTGCTGACCGGCCTGCGGGGATACGTGTTCTGTGGACTGCTTTTGGGGTGCACCGCCCGCACCGTGGCGGCCCTGGGCCTGGGCCTCACGGGGTTCCTGTGCTGCCGGGTGCAACCCTGGACCTGGCATCAGGGCCTGCTGCTTTCCCTGCTTGCGGGCGTGCTCTACCTGGGCAGCGGCCCCTGGTCCCTGTGGACGCCGGAAGAGGTCCTTCTGCGACACCGCCTGGGCGGAGGCAGGGCGGCAGCATGAAGGGGAAACTCGCGCTGGCCCTGCAATGGGGCATCGCCCTGGGCCTGCTACATTGGGCGTTGCGGGACCTTTCCTGGCCAACGCTGGCCGCGGTGTTGCGTCGGCTTTCGCCCGCGGCCCTGGTGGGTTTGTTCCTGCTCAATGTGCTCATCATCGTGCTCTTGGCCCTGCGCTGGTGGTGGGTGATGCACAGCCTGGGCCTTCGCGTGAACTTCCGCACCGTACTCATCTACCGCTGGGCGGCCTTTGGCTTCAATTACTTCACCCCAGGGCCGCAAGTCGGCGGCGAACCCCTCAAGGTGTTCTGGCTGGTGCGTCGCCATGGCATCCCGGTGGAGACCGCCCTGGCCACCGTAGCCCTGGACAAGGGCTACGAACTGGTCAGCAGCATGGCCGTGCTGGTGTTCGGGCTTGTGGTGAGCGCGGCGGTGCTGGGGAACCGACCCTGGAAACTGGGTCTGGGGGTGCTGCTGCCGGCCCTGTTGGGCGTTGGGTACCCCTGGCTGTTGACCCGTGGCCGGCGGCCCTTACGCAGCCTTGTAGCACGGTTCTTTGGGGAAAAGGAAAACAACGGCCCGGCCCCCGCGTCGGCGTGCGGGTGGCGCTGCCGCATGGTCCGGGGGCTGCAGACCGTGGTCCGCATGGAGCAGGCCATGGCCGGGTTCTACACCCGGCACCGCAGGGTGGCCTGGGGGCTGTACGGGCTTTCGGCCTTCATCTGGCTGCTCATGCTGTGGGAGTACTACTGGACCTGGCATCTGCTGGGGACGAACCTGAACTGGCCGCAAGCCATCACCGCGCTGACCGCGGCCCGGTTGACCATCCTCTCTCCTCTGCCAGGAGATACCGGCATCCTGGAAGCAGGCCAGCGCTGGGTGGCCTCGGCCCTGGGCGTGCCCGCGGTACAGGGCGTGGCCATGGCCGTGGTCATTCGGGTGCGGGATGTGCTGTTCGCGGGCCTGGGGTTCGCCTGGGGCCTCCATCTGACCTGGCGCAGCCAAAAGGCGACGCCGGGCGAAGAAAACCCTTCGAGTGTACCCGCCCTGTTCCCGCGGTCTTCCAGCCAAAAGCGGCGGCCCCTTTGAGAGGGCGTTGCAGGGCCAACGAAAAACCGGGGCAGGCGCAGCGGGCACCCGCCCCGGTTCGGTCTTCCTGCAGGCCGGCCTCAGGCCTTGGCCAGGCTCCGCTTGCGCAGTTCTTCCAGCAGGGCCGGGGCAATCTCCCACAGGTCGCCCACGATGCCGTAGCGGGCAATCTTGAAGATGGGGGCTTCGGGGTCGGTGTTCACCGCGACGATGATTTTGCTCGTGCGCATCCCGGCCTGGTGCTGGATTGCGCCGGAGATGCCGAACGCGATGTAAAGGTCCGGGGAAACCACCTTGCCCGTCTGCCCCACCTGGTGGTCGTAGGAGATGTACCCGGCATCCACCGCGGCGCGGCTGGCCCCCAGCGCGGCGCCCAGGGCGCGGGCCAGTTCGCCCAGCATCTTGAAGCCTTCCTTGGCGATGCAGAGTTCCTGTTCCTTGGGGTCGGTCACCCCTGCGCACGGGTCGGGCACCTTGGGCGCGTTGGCCACACCGCGGCCACCGGAGACGATGATGCGGGCCTCGGTGAGCCGGGGGCCTTCCCGTTCTTCCACCTCATAACCCTGGACATCGGAAGCCGGTTCCGCCAGGTCCGGGGTAAAGGTCTCCACCGGGGCCTCCCGTCCGGCTTCCGGCTCCGGCGCGTTGAAGGCCCGCACGCGCGTGGTGACCACAGCGGGTAACGAAGTGGTCACCCGGCTCCAGACCTTTCCGGCATACACCGGCCGAATGGCTTCCACCTGCCCGTCCTTGACCTCGACCTGGAAGACGTCCGGCAGCACGCCCAGGTTGCGGGCTGCGGCCAACCATGCGGCCATTTCCCGGCCCCGGATGGTCGTGGGGAAGAGCCAGAGGGTGAAGCCCTCCTGTGCATCCAGTTGGGCCAGGGCTTCGCCATAGGTCGCGGCGCGGTAATCCGCCAGGGCCGGATGTTCCAGGCGGATGACCCGGTCCGCGCCCCGGGCCGCGGCTTCCTGGGCCAGGGCTTCGGTATCGGTGCCCGGAATCACGGCCACGACTTCCCCCGCCAGGGCCGAGGCCACCTGCCGGGCCGCGGTAAAGGGTTCCCACGCGGCGCCCGGGGCCTGACCCTGGAAATGGTCCACCACCACGGCGATCTTGGCGGTCATAGCACCTTCTCCTCGATGAGTTTGTCCACCAACTTGGCCGCGATTTCCTGCGGCGTTTCCCCGGTGATGAACTCGCATTGCACTTCCCGCTTGGGCGGTTGCATGACTTCGGGCCACTGTACCCGCGCTTCAGGGGCCTGGATGCCCAGGTCGGCCAGGCTCCACACGGGGATTTTGGCCCGGTTCGCCTTGCGGATGCCCAGGAAGGTGGGGTAGCGGGGTTCCGCGAATTCTTTCGCGATGGTGAACACGGCCGGCAGCCGCACCCGGAGCACCTGCTTGGCCTCTTCCAGGTTGCGGGTCACGGTCAGGGTGCCCGAAGCCTGGTCGAAGTCGCCGAACGCGGTGACCAGGCCCACGAAAGGCCAGCCCAGGAAGCGGGCCACCGCAGCCGGGGTGAGCGCGGTGTCGCCATCGATGGCCTGCCGGCCGAAGATGACCAGGTCGGGTTGCAGTTTCTGAACGGCCGCGGCCAGCACCCGCGCGGTGGCCAGGGCATCGGGGTTGTTCAGGGCCGGGTCGTGGATGCGGATGGCCTCCTGGCAGCCCATGGCCAGGGCCTTCCGCAGGGCTTCCAGCGCGGACTCGTCGCCCACGCTGAGCACCTGCACCCGGCCGCCGAACTTCTCTTTGGCTTGCAACGCGGCTTCTACGGCGAACTCATCCCACGGGTTGAGCACCAACGGCGCATCGCCCCAGGTGACGCGGCCATCTTCCACCCGGACCTGCGCCGCGGTATCCGGCACGACTTTGACGCCCACAAGAATGTTCACCGCCATCCTCCTCGTACACGGTTTGCGGGCCGGACTGCGGGCAAAGCCCGGTCCAGGCCCGGTTCCCTCTCTTCTATCGGATTAGTGTACACATTGGATTGTACCATGGCCGGGAGGCGTACCAAGGTGCGGAAGGTCAGGGGGAGGCAATGCCTTCCCCTTTCAAGGTAGGGACTATGGCCGCTTGATGAAAACGCGGGTTCTGCACCTTGGTGTTTCACGGAGGAAAGCCTGTACAATCGTAAGCGCGATTTGAACTGTTTAGAGGTCGGCAGTCGGCGGTCAGCCAGATGGAAGGCTGCGGACTGCGCACCGCGGACAGCAGAATGCGAGGGAGCGCCATGACCCAGGACGCCTTGAAAGCCCTGCTGGAACCCCGTTCGGTGGCCGTCATCGGTGCCTCGACCCGGCCCCACGCGGTGGGCCGGGCCGTGTTCGCCAACATCCTCCTGGGGGAATTCCAGGGTGTGGTCTACCCGGTGAACCCCAAGGCCCACAGCATCATGGGGGTGCGCGCTTACCCCTCGGTGCTGGACATTCCCGACCCCATCGACCTGGCGGTGGTCGTGGTGCCGGCCCCGGTGGTGCCCCAGGTGCTGGAGGAATGCGGACAGAAGGGCATCCGGGCCGCGGTGGTCATCAGCGCAGGCTTCAAAGAAGTGGGTCCCCAGGGCGCGGCCCTGGAAGAACAGGTCAAGGCCGTGGCCCGCAAGTACGACATGGCCCTGATGGGACCCAACTGCCTGGGCCTGATTAACACCGACCCCAAGGTCCGGCTGAACGCGACCTTTGCCCGTTCCATGCCGCCGGCCGGGAACATCGCCTTCATCTCCCAGAGCGGCGCGGTGGGCGTGGCCGCACTGGAGTACGTGGTCGGCGAGCACATCGGCCTGTCCAAGTTCCTTTCCATTGGCAACAAGGCCGTGCTACACGAAAACCACCTGCTCCAGGCCCTGGCCGAGGACCCCCAGACCGATGTGATTCTGCTCTACCTGGAGGACCTGGAGGACCCCAAAGGCTTCATCGAACTGGCCCGGACCATCACGGGTGAACTGGCCCACAAAAAGCCCATTCTGGCCATCAAATCCGGGCGGACTCGTGAAGGCGCGCGGGCCGCCGCGTCCCATACGGGCGCCCTGGCGGGCTCGGACGAGGTGTACGAATCCCTGTTCCGCCAGTCTGGGGTGTTGCGGGTGGATACCCTGGAGGAACTGTTCGACTACGCCCGGGCCCTGGCCATGCAGCCGCCGCCCCGGGGCAAGCGGGTGGCCATCGTGACCAACGCGGGCGGGCCGGGCATCATGGCCACGGATGCCAGCGTGCGGCACGGCCTGCAGATGGCCTCCTTCACCCCCGCAACCCGGGAGGCCCTGCGCAAGGGCCTGCCGCCGGCCGCGGCCATCAACAACCCCGTGGACCTGGTGGGCGACGCCCAGGCTGACCGCTACGCCTACGCGCTGGACCTGGTCCTGAAGGACGAAAACGTGGACGCGGTCCTGGTCATCTGCACGCCCCAAATCATGATCGACCTGCCCGAAGTGGCCCGGACCGTGGCCCGCATCGCCCAGGAACATCCCGCCCGCAAGCCCATTCTGGCCTCCTTCATGGCCCTGGAAGACATCGGCCCCGTGGCCCGGATTTTGGAAGAAGCCGGGGTGCCCAACTACCGCTTCCCCGAAGCCGCAGCCCGGGCCCTGGCCGAAATGGTCCGTTATGTGGAGTGGGTGCACCGCACGCGCACGCCCATCCGGGTGTTCGAGGACGTGGACCGGGAAGCGGCCCGGGCCATCGTACAACGGGCCCTCCAGGAAGGGCGGACCTTCCTGCCCGAACCGGAGGCCCACGCCCTGTTGCGGGCCTATGGCTTTCCCACCGTACCCGGCCGGCTGGCCCGCACTGAAGAGGACGCGGTAGCCGCGGCAGCGGAAATCGGGTACCCGGTGGTCCTCAAAATCGTCTCGCCCCACATCATCCACAAGTTCGATGTGGGCGGCGTGGAACTGAACCTACAAGACGAGGACGCGGTGCGCCGGGCGTACCGCTGCATTATGGCCCGGGTCCAGGCCGCGATGCCGGAAGCCGAGATTTGGGGTGTCTACGTACAGCAATACGTCCAGGCCAGGGACGCGGTGGAAACGATTTTGGGCATGAACCGGGACCCCCACTTCGGCCCGCTGCTGATGTTCGGCCTGGGCGGGGTGTACGTGGAAGTGCTCAAGGACGTGACCTTCCGCATCGCGCCCATCCGGGAACTGAGCGCCTATCGCATGTTGCAGGAAATCCGTGGGCACGCGCTGCTCACCGGCTTTCGCGGGCAGCCACCGCGGGATATCAAGGCCCTGGCCCAGTGCATCATGCGGCTTTCCCAACTGGCTGTGGAAATCGAGGAAATCGAAGAACTGGACATCAACCCCCTGCTGGCCCTGGAAAAGGGGCAGGGCGCACGGGTGCTGGATGCACGAGTGCTTTTGCGGGGGTAGGGGCGTCAGTGGTCGACGGTCGGCGGTCAGCAGTCAGCGGATAGCCCATAGCCGACTGCCGACTGCCAATAGCAAGGTTGGCAGTTGAGAAGACGGGAAGGCAATGTGATACGTTTCCATACATCTAACGAAGGAGAATATAGGGTATTGTCGTCGTTCGTAGGGGGTGGGGAAATGTGGAAAAGACAGGGCCTGTGCCTGTATGTGGGAGCAGAGATTGGATTGGAACCAAGATATGGGGCCAATGACCGTTATATGGCTGGGGAAACGAGTTGTGGAAAAGCCGGGAACCTTCTGGGGAAAGCGTGGAGCGGGTGACAGGCTGGAGATATTTGGGGAGAAATCCCCAAGGGGACGGCAAGTTTTCCACAGGCAAGACGCGGGTTTTCCACAGGTGGGGTGTGGAAAGACGGGCTACGTTTCCCAGCGCTGCCGGTACTGCAGGGCTTCGGCCAGATGGTGGACCTGGATGTGCTCAGCACCCTCCAGGTCGGCAATGGTGCGGGCCACTTTGAGCACCCGATGGTAGCCCCGGGCCGTCAGCCCCAGTTGGTTGGCGGCCTGTTGCATGAGCGCGCGGCCGGCGGCATCCAACTGGCAGAAGGCTTCGATTTCCTTGGGACCCATTTCCGCGTTGTTCCGTAGCCGGGTGCCCTGAAACCGTTCCCGCTGGCGGGCCCGGGCCGCTTCCACCCGTTCCCGAATGCGTTCCGAAGGCTCCCCGCGTCGGCGGTCGTCCAACTCTTCGAAAGGCACCCGGGGCACTTCGATGAAGATGTCGATGCGGTCGAGCAGGGGGCCGGAGATGCGGTTGCGATACCGGTGAATGGCACCGGGGGAACAGGTGCAGGCCCGCACAGGGTCACCGTAGTACCCACACGGGCAGGGGTTCATGGCCGCGACCAGCATGAAACTCGCGGGAAAGGTAACCGAGCCCTGGGCCCGGCTGATGGTCACCCGGCGGTCTTCCAGGGGCTGGCGGAGCACTTCCAGCGTGCGGGGGCTGAATTCCGGGAGTTCGTCCAGGAAGAGCACGCCGTGATGGGCCAGGGAGATTTCCCCAGGCTGGGGCCAGTTGCCGCCACCCACCAGGCCCGCGTGGGAAATCGTGTGATGGGGCGCCCGGAAGGGCCGACGGGTAATCAGGGGGGTATCGGGCGGGAGTTGGTCGGCCACGGAATAGATGCGGGTGACCTCCAGGGCCTCGTCGATGGTCATGCGGGGGAGGATGCCGGGCAGGGCCCGGGCCAGCAACGTCTTGCCTGAACCCGGCGGGCCCATCATGAGCAGGTTGTGGCCACCGGCCGCGGCCACCTCCAGGGCCCGTTTCGCGTGCTCCTGGCCTTTGATGTCCGCGAAGTCCACGTCCACCTGGGCCGGGGGCAGGTCCTGCAGGGCCAGATGGGGCTGGGGCTGCAGCGGCTTTCGGCCCAGCAGGTGTTCCACTATGGCCCGCAGGGAGGGCACGGGGTAAACGGTCAGGTCCGGGATGAGCGCGGCCTGGGCCGCATCTTCTTCGGGCACGAACAGGCGGCGGAAACCATGGGCCCGGGCCGCCGCAGCGATGGGCAGCGCGCCCCGCACGTGCCGCACCCGTCCGTCCAGGGCCAGTTCCCCGACCACCAGGGCATCGTCCAGGGCGTCCGGGGGCAGGTGGCCTTCCACCATCAACACCCCCAGGGCGATGGGCAGGTCGTAGACCGGGCCGGCCTTGCGGACCGAGGCCGGCGCGAGGTTCACGGTGATGCGCCGCCGGGGCATGGAGAACCCGGAGTTCCGCAGGGCCGCCGAGACCCGCTCCCGGCTTTCCTGCACCGAGGCATCGGGCAGCCCCACGATGACCATCCCGGTCAGCCCGCGGCCCCGGTCCACCTCCACTTCCACGATGACGCCATCCAACCCCCACAGGGCACAGGAATACACCCGTGTGGTCATCTTCGCCCCCGTAAGGTTTTGAGCCGGTTGGCAAAGGGATTGGTTACCCTTCGGTGGCCACCATTTGGGCCAGGGTTTCCAGGCCCTTTTTCATCCAGCGCAGGGTCCGCTCCTTGCCGAGCAGGGCCATGGTCTCGAACAGGGGGGGACTGACCCCGCGACCGGTCACCGCCACCCGGACGGCGCTGAACAGTTTGCGGGATTTCAGGCCCAGTTCTTCGCTCAAGGCCCGCAGGGTGGCCTCCAGGTTCTCCGGGGTCCAGGGGTCCACCTGTTCCAGCCTCTGGTAGACCACTTGCAACGCCTGGTACGCGGTGGGCAGGTCCAGTTTCACCTTCTTGTGTTTGACCAGGAAGGTTTCGAAGGCTTCGGGGGTGTGGGTGATGTCCTCTTCAAAGAAGAACCCGGCCAGTTCGGGGCCGTCGGTCAGGGTGTGGATGCGCTCCTGAATCAGGGGGACGATGGGCAGCAGGTCCTGTTCCGTAACCTGGGGGTAACCGGCTTTGTGGAAGAAGGGGACCAGGCGCCGGGCCAGTTCTTCCGGCGGCAGGGCACGGATGTGCAGCCCGTTGAAGTGGTTGAGTTTGTCGAAGTTGACCGCGGCCGGGGCCGGTTTGAGGCGGTCCAGGGAGAATTTTTCAATCAGGTCCTCAAGGGTGAAGAACTCGGTGCGGTCGTCGTAACTCCAGCCCATGAGGGCAATCCAGTTGACCACGGCTTCGGGCAGGTACCCGGCTTCCCGCAGGTCATGGACGAACACGCCGGCGTAGCCCTTTTCCTTGAGCCATTCCGAATCCCGCTTGCTGATTTTGCCCTTGCCCGTGGGCTTGAGGAACAGGGAAAGGTGAATCCATTCGGGTTCGGGCCAGCCAAAGGCCCGGTAAAGGTGCACGTGCAGGGGAAAGGTGGAGAGCCATTCTTCCCCCCGCATCACATGGGTGACGTCCATCAGATGGTCGTCCACGACCACGGCCAGGTGGTAGGTGGGGTACCCGTCGGATTTCAACAGGATGAAGTCGTCGATGTCCCGGTTCTGTACGGTGATGGGGCCGCGGATGCGGTCCACCACGGTGATGCTTCCTTCCCGCGGGGCTTTGAAGCGGATGACATGGGGTTCGCCAGCCTCGACCCGGCGGCGGGCCTCTTCCGGCGGGATGCGGCGACAGTGGCCGTCATAGCGGAAGGGCCGACCCTCGGCCCGGGCCCGGCGGCGCAGGCGTTCCAGCCGTTCCTTGGAACAGAAACAGTAGAAAGCGTGCCCCTTTTCCACCAGGAGCTCGGCGTACTTGCGGTAGAGGGCCTTGCGTTCGGATTGGCGATAGGGACCATACGGCCCGCCCTTGTCCGGGCCTTCGTCCCATTCAATGCCCAGCCAGCGCAGGCCCTCCATGATGTCGGCCTCGGATTCGGGGACGTAGCGGGTCCGGTCGGTATCCTCGATGCGGAGGATGAACTGGCCGCCGGTCTGCCGGGCCAGGAGGAAGGAGAAGAGCGCGGTTCTGGCCCCGCCGATGTGGAGCCAGCCCGTGGGCGAAGGGGCGAACCGGGTGCGAGCTGGGGTCGAAGGGGCGCTTTTCTCCATGGTCACCTCGGTGGGGGCAGGGTTGGTTTTTCAGGCCGGGTTCAAGTATACCCCTCTTCCACGCGAGGTACGGGGACGTTCAACACGCGGGCCAGCGACCCCAGGTCCTGGATGGGGTGCCAGCGGCCCAGGCGCAAGGCCTGGAGCAAAGCCGCGCCTTCCGGGTCTTCGTGCATGTGAAGCAGGGTTGCCAGCAGGGGTTCCTGCAGGTGCTGGTGTTCGGGATGGAGCAGCATCATGTGGGTGGCCAGGCGGGTATGGCTTTCGTAGAACATGTGGACCTGGCGCTTGGCCAGGTCGGAAAGGTCGGTGTAGAAATCCCGGTATAGCAGGCCAAAGGGTACTTTGCCCTGGGCCACCACCCGGACCACCTGAATCCACGAAGGCCGGAACACAACGCCGGCGACCTGGATGCCCTGTTCCTGGAGCAGGTACAGGCCCAGGTAGGTGGCGAACTGTCGGTCCACCGCGGCCAGCACCTGGCCGTGGAGGTCCTGCAGGGTGGCCTGCTGGTTTTCGGGCTGGGTGATGAATACGACCTCGTCGTACAACTCGGTGCGGCCCAGGGGCAGAAAGCCCCGGTCGTGAACCAACGTCCAGGCATCCATGGGGTTGACGAAGGCG
>JALXBY010000365.1 GCA_026991215.1 Anaerolineales bacterium | reverse complement strand
TTCTACCTTTCCGGCTCGGAGTTCGTGGAGATGTTCGTCGGCGTTGGCGCCAGCCGGGTACGGGACCTGTTCCAACAGGCCCGCAAGCACGCGCCCTGCATCGTGTTCATCGACGAAATCGACGCGGTGGGTCGGCAGCGGGGCGCAGGCCTGGGCGGCAGCCATGACGAACGGGAGCAGACCCTCAACCAACTCCTGGTAGAAATGGACGGCTTCGACCAGGACACGAACATCATCGTCATGGCCGCGACCAACCGGCCGGACATCCTCGACCCGGCCCTGTTGCGCCCCGGCCGCTTCGACCGCCGCATCATCATCGACCGGCCCGACCTGCAAGGCCGGCTGGCCATCCTGAAAATCCACGCCCGGGGCAAACCCATGGCCCCCGATGTGGACCTGGAAGCCATCGCCAAGGCCACCCCGGGCTTCGTGGGCGCGGACCTGGAGAACCTCATCAACGAAGCCGCGCTGCTCGCGGCCCGACGGGGCAAGGACAAAATCACCCAACAGGAACTGGAAGAGGCCATCGAGCGGGTCATCGCGGGGCCTGAGCGCAAGAGCCGGGTGATTCCGCCCGAGGAGAAACTCATCATCGCCTACCACGAGGCCGGGCACGCCATCGTCATGCAGGCCCTGCCCGAAGCCGACCCCGTCCACAAGGTCAGCATCATCCCCCGAGGCATGGCCGGGGGCTACACCATGGCCCTGCCGGAAGAAGACTACTTCCTCAGTTCCCGCCGGCGTCTGTTCGCCCAACTCGTCAGCCTGCTGGGCGGCCGGGTGGCCGAGGAACTGGTCTTCGACGACATCACCACAGGCGCGGCCAACGACCTGGAACAGGTCACCCGCCTGGCCCGGACCATGGTCACCCGCTTCGGCATGAGCGATTCCTTGGGGCCGATGACCTTTGGCAAGAACGAAGGCCTCATCTTCCTGGGCCGGGACCTGCACGAACTGCGGGACTACTCCGAAGCCGTGGCCCAGCGCATCGACGAAGAGGTCCAGAAACTGGTGCGGGCCGCCTACGAAAAGGCGCGGGAAATCCTCACCCAATACCGGGACGCGCTGGACCGGGTGGCCCAGGCCCTCCTCGAGAAAGAAACCCTCAGCCGCGAGGAATTCGAGGCCCTGTTCCCGCCGCCGGTCCCCAAGCGCCCCATCCCCACGCCCAAGGCCGCGGCCGCGTAACCTTTCGTCCTACCAGAAGCGGGTATACTATCCATCCCCCGGCTCCGGTCTCGAGAAGACCGGGGCCGTACGGTTTCTTCCATACCCTAACATCGACCCCTGTTCCGTGTCTGGAGGCACGACCGTGGACCTCCTGACCACCGCCGTCCTTGCTGTGGGGCTGCTCTATGCCTTCCTCAACGGCCTGCAGGATAGCGCCAGCATGGTCGCGGTGGTCATTTCCTCCCGGGCCATGGCCCCCCGTCGGGCTATGCTGTGGATTGGGCTGGGGGAATTCCTGGGACCTTTCCTCTTCGGCCTGGCCGTGGCCCGCACCATTGGCGCCGAACTGCTGGACGTGCAGGTCCTGACCCTACGCATGCTCCTGGCCAGCCTGCTTGGGGCCATCCTCTGGATGCTCATCACCTGGGCCTGGGGCATCCCGTCCTCTTCCTCCCACGCCCTGGTCGGCGGGCTGTTAGGGCCGGTGCTGCTTCACCATGGCCCGGCCGCGGTGCATCCCCAGGGCCTGGAAAAGGTGCTGCTGGCCCTGTTCATCTCGCCGCCCCTGGGGTTTACGGCCGGCTATGCCGTGATGCGCTTCTGGTACTGGGCCTTGCGCCACGCCACCCCCCGGGTCAACGTCCTCTTCCGCCGGGGCCAGGTGCTCACCTCCTTCCTGCTGGCCATCGGTCACGGTTCCAACGATGCCCAGAAGTCCATGGGCCTGCTCACCCTGGGTCTGCTCCTGGGAGGGTATCTTCCTGAGTTCCGCGTGCCCCTGTGGGTTCAGACCGCATGCGCCGCGGCCATGGCCATAGGGGCCTCGGTGGGCGCATGGCGGCTCATCCGCACCATCGGCGGCCGGGTGTTTCGCATCCGTCCGGTCCACGGCTTTTCGGCCCAGGCTTCGGGCGCGGCCGTGGTGGGCCTGGCCGCGTACCTGGGCGGCCCGGTCAGCACCACCCATGTGCTGAACGCGGCCATCCTGGGCACCGGCGCGGCCGAACGGCTCTCCAAGGTCCGCTGGCAGGTGGCCCAGGAGATGCTCCGGGCCTGGCTGCTCACCATCCCGGTCAGCGGCCTGCTGGCCGCGGCCCTGGACCTGCTCCTCTTCCACCTCCTACCCCTAACCACTACCCACTGACCACTGACCACTGTCCACTGTCCACTCCCCGGAGGCGCCCATGCTCGGTTGGCTGGAAGGTCGCGTCCTGGCCAAAGACGAGGACCGCCTGTTGCTCCAGGTGGGGCCTGTGGGCCTGTGGGTCTACGTCCCCAAACCTCTGTGGGACCAGGCCCGGGAGGGCGACGTATTGCGCCTGCACACCCACCTGGTGGTCCGGCAGGATGGCCTCTACCTCTATGGGTTCCGCCGACCGGAAGAAATCCAGGCCTTCGTCCGGCTGATGCAGGTCAGCGGGGTTGGGCCTCGGCTGGCCCTGGGTATCCTTTCCCACATCACGCCGGAGACCCTGCGCCGGGCCGTGCAAGAGGAAGAGCCTGCGCTCCTGCAGCGGCTGCCCGGCATCGGCCGGAAGACCGCTCGGCGCATCATCCTGGCCTTGCAAGACGTGTGGAAGGAGGAAGCCCCGCTCCCCGTGCCGCCAGAAGACGAGGTCAACGCCGCGGTGTTCGAAGCCCTGGTCGCGCTGGGCTACAGCGTGGTCGAGGCGCAACGGGCCATCCAACAACTCCCCAAGGACGCGCCCGCGGACGTGGAAGCCCGCCTGCGCCTGGCCCTCCAATCCCTCGCCCGCTGACCACCCAGCGCCTGCCGACCGCCGACTGCCGACTGCCACCCCACCCCCAGGAGGCGCCTCATGTCCGGCATCACCCTGGTTGGCCTGGGACCCGGTCACCCCAAATTCCTCACCCTGGAGGCCTGGGACCTCCTCAGGAACGCCGACGAAGTCTACGTACGCACCCGGC
>JALXBY010000364.1 GCA_026991215.1 Anaerolineales bacterium | reverse complement strand
ACCCTGACCCTGCATTTCACCCTGCATGCCGCCCTGACCCTGGCCCTGCATCTCGCCCTGCATACCACCCTGCATTTCGCCGTTCATCTCGCCCTGGCCCTGCATGCCGCCCTGCATTTCGCCTTGACCCTGACCCTGCATCTCACCCTGCATGCCGCCCTGACCCTGGCCCTGCATCTGCTGGAACTGCTCCTGCATGCGCTCCATCTGCTGTTCCACGGCCTGCATGGCCTCCGGGTTCGGGCCCAGGTTCTGCATCATGGCCTGGACCTGCTGCAGTTGCTGTTGGTGCCGTTGGACCCGTTCGGTCACCAGCTCCCAGACGGCCGGGTCGGCCTGGGAAACCTGCTGGGCCATCGCCAGGGCACCCTGCAGGTGCTCTTCGTAGTTGGCCAGGGCCCGCTCCAGCCCTTGCGCCCGGCCTTCCTGGGCCAGGGCCTGGACTTCCTGCAACCGACGTTCGGCGAACTCCAGGTGGAGCTGCACCCGCTCTTCAGGGGAGGCCAGTTGCAACTGCACGTTCTCCACGGCCAGTTTTACGGCATAGAGGGGTTCGTCCGGCAGCGCGTCCTGGGATGCATAGACCACGCCGCCACCGCTTACCAACGCAATCAGTGCAACGACAATCGCCCAAATCATGGTCAACCTCCTGGTGTAGTGGGGTGTTTGTGTTTTGCTCCCCAACAAACGATTTCCCGGCCCGGTTGTTACAGGCATTTCGGGGTTTTTTCGGGGCCAGGGGTGGGGACGCGCTTTCCAGGCCGGCTCTTGGGCGATGCGTTGCATCAGCCGGGCTTTGAGCGCGGCGCGGCGGTCGGCTTCCAGGCGCACGTCGGCTTCGGGCAGCCGCGCGGCCAGGGTCAGCAGGGGCGCCAGTTCCTCCCGGTACTCCGGGTACCGGGCCAGGCACGCTTCCGGACTTTCCCCCTGCTGCAGGGCCTGCAGGCATTCCTCAAGTACGTGTTCGGGAATCACGGTCGTTCCTCCAGGGCAGGGTCATGGTGGACCTACAAGTGCAGGTGAACCCCGTGGGCCTCCAGCCAGCGGCGCATCCGTTGCAACGCGCGGTGTTGCAAGATGCGGACGTTGGCCTCGCTCATGTCCATCAACTCGGCAATCTCCGCCGGCTTCAGCCCGTGGAAGAAGCGGTAGACCACCACGTCCCGCATGCGTTCGGGGAGTTGCGCCAGGGCCCGGAGCAGCCACTCCCGGGCTTCGTGTTGCTGGGCCTGCCGTTCCGGGGAATCTTCGGGGTCCTGCAAGGAGGGGAGGGCGTCTAAGGCCACCACGTCCTTGGCCACCCGATGGCGGTCGATCCACAAGTTGCGGGCGATGCGCAGCAGCCAGGCCCGAACATTCACCCCGGGTTCGGCCCGCAGCCGGTCCAGGTGCTCCCAGGCCTTGAGGAAGGTGGTCTCCGTCAGGTCTTCGGCCTCCTGTTGGTCGAAGATGCGGTAATAGAAAAACCGATAGACGTCGTCCACGTAGCGGTCGTACAGTACGCCAAAGGCGTCGGCATCGCCCTGTTGGGCACGGGCCACCAGTTCGTGGTCGGGAGGCGTTTGGCTCGGCATGTGCATTCCAAAAAACGAAAGTTTTTGGGGGTTGTTACAGGGAAAATGGTCGATGGTCGTTCGTCGGTGGTCGATGGTTGGTGGTCGATGGTCGTTCGTCGTTCGTCGTTCGTCGATGGTCGATGGTCGTTGGTCGTTGGTCGTTGGTTGGAGGTGGGTTAGCGTTGGGCGACGTAGGTCATGGGACCGACCTGGCGGACCAGGCCCTTGAGTTCCATCAACGTCAGCAGCGCGCTCACCTGGGCGCTGGGGAGGCCGGTGTGCACGGCCAGGTCGTCGATGTGCATGGGTTCCTGCAGGGCTTCCCAAAGGCGCTGTTCCATGGGGTCCTGGGGGAGGCTCTGGCGGGCCTTCTGCTGCTGGGGGAGCAGGGAAAGGCGCAGCACCTCGCTCAGGTCCTCGAGGCGGCGGAGGGGGAACGCGCCCTGCTGAATCAACCGCAGGGTGCCCTGACTTTTGGGGCTGTAGATGGAACCAGGCACGGCCACCACGTCCCGACCCTGCTGCGCGGCAAAGGCCGCGGTAATCAGCGCGCCGCTCTGTTCCCCGGCCTCGACCACGACCACAGCCTGGCTCATGCCGGAAATCAACCGGTTCCGGGCGGGGAAGTTCATGGCCTCAGGCCGGGTGCCGGGCGGGTACTCACTGAACAGCGCGCCCTGGTCCACGATGCGCTGGGCCAGGTCCCGGTGTTCGGGCGGGTAGATGACGTCCACGCCGCTGCCCAGCACCGCGATGGTGCGGCCGCCGGCCTCCAGCGCGGCTTTGTGGGCCAGGCCGTCGATGCCCCGGGCCAGGCCGCTGACCACGGTCACGCCCCGTTCGGCCAGGAACCGGGCCACATCCAGCGCGACCCGCCGGCCATAGGGCGTGGGCTTGCGGGTGCCCACCACCGCCACGGCCCAATCGTCCTGGGGTTCCCAGCGGCCCCGTACGTAGAGCACCGGCGGCGCCTGGGGGATGTGCTTCAACCGGGGCGGGTAGTCCGGGTCCTCCCAGGTCACCACCCGGATGCCCTTTTCCTGCCAGCGGGCCATGGCCTGGGCCAGGGCGTCCAGGCGGGCGCGCGCTTCCTGCAGGTGGGGGAACAGGCGTTCCCGAAAGCCCTGGGCCTGCCAGTCGGCCAAAGGCCGCGCCAAGGCTTCCCGGGCCGAGCCAAAGACCTCCAGCACCCGCCGGAAACTGCTGGGTCCAATGCCCCTGACCTGGCTCAGGGCCACCCACGCGACCCGTTCTTCCTGGCTCAGGCCCATGCCGAGGCTTTCCTCCGGTGGAAGGGTGTTACCCCGAGGACCCCGCGGGGACTTCGGGGAACACCACGTCGGCCGGCATACCGGGCTTCAGCCGGCCGGTGGGGTCCTGAATTTCCAGTTCCACCGCGAACACGGTGGCCTTGCGCTCTTCGGGCGTCTGCACGTTGCGGGGCGTGAACTCCGCCCGGTCGGAAATGTACACCACCTTCGCCGGGAACACCCGTCCGGGGTAGGCGTCCACGGTCAGGTCCACCACCTGGCCCAGGCGCACCTGGTTCAGCCGGGTCTCGGGCACATAGACCCGCAGGGTCAGCCGGGCCAGGTCCCCGATGGTGAGCACGGGCACCCCGGGCTGCACGACTTCCCCAACGCGGGCATCCAGGGAAAGGACCACGCCGTCCACCGGCGCGGTCACGGTGAGCCGTTCCAGTTGGGTCTCCAGGTACTGGACCTGGGCTTCGGCCTGGGCCAGGGCGGCTTTGGCCTGGGCCAGCGCGGTCTCGGCCTCCCGAAGTTGCGCCCGGGCCAGGCGGACCTCCGGAGCCTGGTCACCGGTCTGCAGGCTGTAGAGGCGCTCCAGCGCGGCGTCGTAGCGTTCCTGGGCCACGATGACCCGGGCCCGGGCCTCCAGCACGTCCCTGGCCGCCTGGGTGGTGAGCAGGCGGTCGTATTCGGTCTGGGCCGATTCCAGCGCGTTCAGGGCCTCGTCGAAGAGTTTCTGGGCGTAGTCCTGAAGGGCCTGGTTGTCTTTGGCCTGTTTGGCCCGGTCGAGCAGGGCTTTGGCCAGTTCATAGCGGGCCCGGGCCTCGGCCAGGCGGGCTTCCACTTCAAGGAGTTGCTGCCCGCCGGTGCTTTCCAGCAGCTGCTGCAGGTTGGCCTTTTCCTGCTCCAGGGCCTGGGCGGCCGCGTCCACCTCCTTCTGGGCGGCCCGGATGCGTTCTTCCTTGGTGAAATACCAGCCGGGCAGGGTGAAGTCCGCGGGCGGTTGCTGGGTCCAGGCCTGGAGCCGGTTGGGGGCCTCGGCCAGCCGGGCCTGCCGGCGGACCTGCTCGTACTGCAGGCGGGCCAGTTCCAGCCGGGCCTGGGCCAGGTCCACCTGGGCCTGGGCTGCGTCGCGGGCGGCCCGGGCCTGGTCCAGCTGGGCCTGAAGCAGGGTGGGGTCCAGGCGGAAGAGCACCTGGCCGGCCTTTACTTCCTCGCCCTTGGCCACCAGGAGTTCCTGAACCCGGCCCCCCAGTTCCGGGGCCACCCGCACTTCTTCGGCCTCGATGGTGCCGGAAAGCCGCAACGGGCCCCGCTGGTCCCGGCCGGAAATCCAGGTCAGGTACCCGAAGACGCCCAACACCACCAGGGCGAAGAGGGCGGCGGCAACGCGCGCACGTCGCATGGGGTTCTCCCTCCTATGCATGGAATTGGCCCCCGGCCCGCAGCGGGCCTTGACGGGGGCCATGTTGGGGGAAGCCCTGCCGGGCAGGGCCTGATGGGTTCCGGTTCAGGCCAGGCCGTCGGCCACGAGTTCCGCGATGTCCCGCACCTGCATGTCCTCGGCCTTGAGGTCGCGGCGGGCGTCGTCCAGCATGATCATGCAGAAGGGGCAGGCCACGGCCAGGGTCTTGGCGCCGGTGGCCTGGGCCTGGCGGAAGCGGGTGTGGTTGATGCGGTCCGTGCCTTCGGCCTCTTCCTTCCAGATTTGCGCGCCGCCCGCGCCGCAACAGAAGGACTTGGTCCCGTGCAGGGCCATTTCGTTCAGGTTCCCCAGTTGCTTGACCACGAAGCGGGGTTCGTCGAACACCCGGTTGTACCGGCCCAGGAAGCAGGGGTCGTGGTAGGTGATGGCCTCGCGCGTCTCCGGCGAAAGGCGCAGTTTGCCCTGCTGGATGAGTTCCTGGATGAACTGGGTGTGATGCACCACCTCGTACTGCCCGCCAAAGGCGGGGTATTCGTTCTTGAGGGTGTGCAGACAGTGGGGGCACATGGTGACGATGCGTTTCCTGTCCGCGCCCACGTCGTTGAGGGTTTCCACGTTGGTCAGGGCCAGTTCGTAGAAAAGGTACTCGTTGCCCGAACGCCGGGCCGCGTCGCCGGTGCAGCGCTCGCGGGTGCCCAGCACCGCGAAGTTCACCCCGGCCTGGTGCAAGATTTTGGCAAAGGCCCGGGCGGCCCGCTGGGCCCGGGGTTCGGTGGCCGGCGCGCAGCCCACCCACCAGAGGACTTCGTAGTCCGGGTTCTCGTCCACCGTGGGGACCGGCACGTCCAGGCCCTGGGTCCATTTGAGCCGGTCCTCGGGTGCGATGTTCCACGGGTTGCCCACGGTCTCCATGCCCCGGTACGCGGTCTGCCACTGTTCGGGGAAGTCGCTTTCCATGAGCACCTGGGCCCGGCGGATGTCCAGAATGTCCCGCATGGGTTCGTTGCCCACCGGGCAGACCTCGACGCACGCGCCGCACGCGGTGCAGGCCCAGAGGGCCTCCGGCGGAATGACGGCTTCCACCAGGGGCAGGTTGAACACGTCTTCCCTGGACTTCGCGCCCAAAAGCACGTCGTTGAAGAGATAGCGCTTGTTGATTTCCAGCGCCGCGGGGGAAAGGACCTTGCCCGTGCTGTAGGCCGGGCACATCTGCTGGCAGCGCATGCACATGATGCAGGCATAGGCGTCCAGCAGTTGCTTTTTGGAAAGGTCCTTGAGGGTGCTGGCCCCGAACTGCTCGATGCTTTCGTCCTCGAAGTCCAGGGCGTCCAGCGCGCCGTAGGAGGGTCGTTCCGGCTGGAAGAGGAAGTTGAAGAACGCGGCCACCAGGTGGAAGTGCTTGGAGCGAGGGAAGTAGGGGATGAAGAGGAGAATCAACCCCAAGGCCAGCCAAAAGCCCAGATGCTCACCCACGACCACCGCGGTGGGGGAAAGGCCCTGCCACAGGGCCGCCAGCCCGTTGGCAAAGGGCTGCCAGGGGTCCGGGCCTTCCCGCGCGATGCGGAAACTCTGACCCACGAAGCGGGCCCCCACGTGCAGCAGGATGAACACACCCACGATGAGGGAATCCTTCTGAATGCCCGAGGCCCGGGCCTTTTCGTGCAGGAGCACGTCTTCCCGCACGAAGAGCACCGGGCTTTTGAACACGAAGCGCCGCAGCAACAGCGCGGCCATGCCCACCAGCGCGGCCACGCTGAGCACGTCGGCCACCAGCCGGTACAGGCCGCCAATCACACCCGTGCCCAGAAAACGAAAGTCGGGGATGTAGCCTTCCAGCACATCCCCCACGTTGACCAACAGGTACACCATGAAGGCCCAGGCCACGAAGCCGTGGAGCAGGGCCACGCCCGGGCGCATCCGGAAGACCCGGCGCAGGGTCACCCATTCCTTCAGGGCATGGGCCAACCGCCGGCGGGCCAGGTCGAAGTCCAGTTCCCCCTGGCCTTGCAGGACGTTCTCCAACGCCTGGCGCCAGGTCCGCCAGCCAAAGCCCACGGCCGCGAGCACGGCCAGGGCAAACAGGATCTTTTCCACCAGGGTGAGCATTGCACGCCTCCTCGAGGGATGGTCAAAGGCCCGGCACCATTTTACCCGCACCAGGGGGCCGAACAGGGCGCAGGACCGTGTTGTATAATGAAACCACCAACCAACCCGGATGGAGGGAACGGACCATGGCCGGCCATTCGAAATGGAAGAACATTCAGCGGCGCAAGACCGCGATGGACGCCAAGCGGGGCAAGCTCTTCACCCGGCTGACCCGGGAAATCATCATCGCGGCCCGGGAAGGCGGGGGCGACCCGGAACTCAATCCGCGGCTGCGCATGGCCATCGAACGGGCCAAGGCCCACAACATGCCCAAGGAAAACATCATCCGGGCCATCAAACGCGGGACGGGCGAGGACACCAGCGGCGGCCGGCTGGAAGAAGTGTACTACGAAGGTTACGCGCCCCACGGCGTGGCCCTGATGATTTACTGCGTCACCGACAACCGCAACCGCACGGTCTCGGAACTGCGGCACCTGTTGAGCAAGCACGGCGGCACCCTGGCCGAGTCCGGCTCCGTGGCCTGGCAGTTCGAGCGCATGGCTTACTTCTCCATCCCGGCCCAGGGCCAGGACCCGGACGCCATCCTGGAACTGGCCATCGAAGCCGGCGCGGACGACGTGCAGTTCGACGAGGAATACATCGAAATCTATGGGCCGGTACAGGCCTTCAAGGCCATCAGCGACGCGCTGGAGCAGGCGGGCATCAAGCCCGACGAGGCCGGCCTGAAGATGGTGCCCAAACAGAAACTCACCCTGCCCCCTGAACAGGCCGCCCAGGTGCTGCGGCTCATCGAAATCCTGGAAGACCACGACGACGTCCAGGAAGTCTACTCCACCCTGGACATCACCGAAGAGGCCGTGGCCCAGTACGAGGCGGCCTGAAAGGGCGCGGGCGGCCGTCGGTGGTCTGCAGTCGGCAGTCAGCGGTCGGCTGTCGGTGGTCAGCGGATTGCGGACCGCGCACTGCGAAACCCCCATGGACGTACTGCGTATTGCGGGCTTCGACCCCGGCCTGGCCCTGACCGGGTACGCCTTCCTGGAAACTGATGGCCACGGGCTGCGGGTGCTGGACTATGGCGTGCTGCGGACGCCGTCTCGCGTGGCCCTGCCGGAACGGTTGCGCCGTTTGCATGAGCAGGTCCTGGACCTGCTCATGCGTTTTTCCCCCCACGAGGCCGCGGTGGAGCAGATTTTCTTCCAGAAGAACGTGCGGACGGCCTTTCAGGTGGGGCAGGCGCGCGGGGTGTTGCTTTTAGCCCTGGCGCAACAGGGGGTCCCGGTGTTCGAGTACACGCCCAACGTGGTCAAGCAAACGCTGACGGGGTACGGCGCCGCGCCCAAAGCCCAGGTGCAACGGATGGTCGCTTTGCTCCTGGGCCTGGCCCGGCCCCCCAGCCCCGACGACGCAGCCGACGCCTTAGCCGTGGCCCTGTGCCACGCCCGCCACCGCTGGCTGGCCCAACCGGAGGGGTAGACCATGGCGACGTCGAAGGCTTCCCCGTCACAGCGCGCCCCCCGCTGGTGGGACCTGGCCTTTGGCGTCGTGGTGGGGGTGCTCCTGGGCGTGATTCTCCTGGAGGCCCTGTGGCTGACCCTGCGGGTGCCGCCGGGGGAGCCAATCCGCATCGTCACGGTCACGCCCGCGGCCCTGCAGGTGCACGTGACCGGTGCGGTCGCGCGGCCTGGGGTGTACGCCCTGCCCCCAGGAAGCCGGGTGCAGGATGCCCTGCAAGCCGCCGGCGGCCCCACCGAGGACGCGGACCTGGAACGCCTCAACCTGGCCCGCCGGTTGCAGGATGGCGAACAGGTCCGGGTGCCCCGCCGAAGCACGCCCCAGCCGCCCGCGCTCGCGGGGGCCGCAACCCCTGCGGCTTCCCCCGAAGCCTTGAAAATCAACATCAACACGGCCACCGCCCAGGAGCTGGAAGCCCTGCCCGGCATCGGTCCTACTCTGGCTCAGCGCATCGTGGCCTATCGGGAGGCCAACGGCCCCTTTACGTCCATCGAGCAATTGCTGGAGGTCAAAGGCATCGGCCCCGTGCTTCTGGAGAAAATCCGGCCCTACATTTTTGTGGAAGTGCCATAGGACCGGCACCCCGCGGGCCATGCGGGGCCTTATCCTATCCTTCCCCCGCCGGAGGCGGCCATGGACCGCAAACGGGCCTGGGAAATCGTGCTCAACCTGGAACCCGGCTGGCGGGTGCAGTTGCGCAAACCCCATCCTTGCGGGAACGACGTCTGGCTGGTCGTGCGCCTGGGTGCGGACTTGCGGTTACAATGCACCAAGTGCGGACGACGCATTTTCCTCCCCCGACGTCGGGTGGCCCAGCGGCTCAAACAGGCCTTCCCGCCGCCGGGGAGGGAGGAGGGGTGACATGACCCGCATCCTGGTCTTTTCCGACGTCCACGGCAACCTGACCGCGCTGGAGGCGGTGCTGGCCCATGCCGGACCGGTGGATGGGTACTGGTGCCTGGGCGACCTGGTGGGCTACGGCCCGGACCCCCAGGCCTGCGTGGAACGGGTGCGGAGCCTGCCCAACCTGGTCTGCCTGATGGGGAACCACGACGCCGCGGTGGTCGGCCGGCTGGACCTGGCCTGGTTCAACACCGCGGCCCGCACCGCGCTGCTCTGGACCCGGGAACAACTTTCCGAGGACGCCCTGAACTTCCTGGCCGGCAACCCGCCCCAGGTGGTCTTGAAGGAGTACGACGTGACCTTAGTCCACGGCTCCCTGCGGGCGCCCCTGGAGGAGTATCTGCTTTCGCCAGAGCAGGCCCGGGCCAGCATCGACCGGCTGGAGACCACCTGGGGGTGCTTCGGCCATACCCACATCCCCCTGGCCTACGTGCGTGGAGAAGACGGCCAGGTGGCCCGCTGGGTGCCCGAAGGGGATGGCGCGACCTGCACCGTGCCCCAGGGGAGCCTGTTCAACCCTGGCTCCGTGGGCCAGCCCCGTGACGGCGACCCCCGGGCCGCTTATGCCATCTTCGAACCCGAAACCCAGCGCTGGACCTGGCACCGGGTGGAATACGACGTCCACGCGGTGCAGGAGAAAATCCTGGCCGCGGGCCTGCCCCGGAAGCATGCCCTGCGGCTGGCCTACGGTTGGTGACCATGCGGGTGTGGATTACCGGCGTCAGCGGGCTGTTGGGCCTGCACCTGACCTGGGAGGCCCTGCACCTGGGTTGGGACGTCCGGGGTACGGCCCGCCGGCATCCCCTGCCGCACGCGCCCTTCCCCGTGCTCCAGGGGGACCTGACCGACCCCGCGTTCCTGGACCGGGCCTGGCGCTGGGCCAGGCCCCAGGCCGTGTTCCATACCGCGGCCCTGGCCCTGGTGGACCAGTGCGAGCGCGACCCCGAGACCGCGTACCGGGTGAACACCTGGCTTCCCGAACAACTGGCCCGCCGGGCCGCGGCCGCGGGGGTGCCTTTCGTGCACATTTCCACCGATGCCGTTTTCGACGGCGCCCGGGGTGAATACACCGAAGACGACGAACCCCGACCCCTGAGCGTCTATGGGCGCACCAAACTGGAGGCGGAACGGCGGGTACAGCAGGCCTACCCCCAGGCGTTGATTGCCCGGGTCAATTTCTTTGGGTGGAGTCTTTCCGGCCGGCGCAGCCTGGCCGAGTGGTTCCTCCAGCAGTTGCAATCGGGCCGGGAGGATATCCCCGGCTTTGCCGATGTGTGGTTCTGCCCCCTGCTGGCCAACCACCTGGCCCAGTTGCTGCTTTTGATGCTGCGTCGGGGTCTGCAGGGCCTGTACCATGTGGTGGCCTCCCGCTGCATGACCAAGCACGCGTTTGGCCTGGCCGTGGCCCGGCGCTTTGGGTTTGACCCCGCGCGCATCCGTCCGGTTTCGGTGCAGCAGGCCGGGCTGCAGGCCGCCCGCGCCCCCCGCCTGACCCTGCGC
>JALXBY010000363.1 GCA_026991215.1 Anaerolineales bacterium | reverse complement strand
GGCCGTACAGGCCCCTGGTGGGAACGCTGGCAGGCCCGCTGGCAGGCCTGGCGTCGCGGGGTCAACCTGCCGCTGCCTTTGCTTTTCCACGAACGGTGGGCCTATGCCTGGGTTCACAACACCGTGGCCCCGGCCGTGGAAACCCCACCTCAGGACGCCCAGGTGCGCCTTGCGGGTCTCCGGGTCGATTACCGCCCTGGCGCATCTGGCCGGGTCATCGCCTGGGAGAAGTTACGGGAGGACCTGGCCCGAACCATCGTGCGCATGCCCGCCCAGGCCCAGGTGCCCCTGGCCATCGTCCAGGTCTCCCCCGCGATTCCCCAAGCCCAGGACGTGGCCGAACGACTGGAGGCGCTGCTGACCCAGGGCCTGCTCGTGACGCTGCCTGAGGCCGAAGAAGGGGACCCCGGACCCTGGACCTTCCCGCCAGAGCAGGTGGCCCAGTGGCTGCGCATCGAACGGGTCGAGGAAAACGGGCAGGCCCGGTACCGCATTCGTGCGGATGTGTCTTCCCTGCGGTCCTGGCTGGTCTCCCTCGCGCCCCAGGTGTTCCGGCTTCCTGAAAACCCCCGTTTTGCCTTCGACCCCGAGACCCGCACCCTGCAACTCCTCAAGCCCGGCATCACCGGCCGGCAGTTGGATGTGGAAGCCTCCCTGAAGGCCATTGCCCGGGCTTTGGAACAGGGCCAGACCCGGGCCACGTTGGTGCTCCGAACGCAGGCCCCTGCCGTACCCGACGACGCGCGGGCCGAAGACCTGGGCATCCGGGAACTGGTGGCCGAACACACCACCTACTTTTACGGCTCCAGCTGGGCGCGGATGACCAACATTCAGGTCGCCGGCAGCAAGTTCAACGGCTACCTGGTCGCACCGGGGGAAGTCTTTTCCATGGTCGCGGTCCTGGGGGAGATTTCCCTGGAGAACGGTTACAAAGAAGCACCCATCATCTTCGGGAACCGGACCATCCAAGGGGTGGGCGGCGGCGTGTGCCAGGTCAGCACCACCTTGTTCCGTACGGTGTTCTTTGGCGGGTACCCCATCGTGGAACGCTGGCCCCATTCTTACCGGGTGTACTATTACGAACTTACCGCGAGCGGCCGCATCAACCCCCGGATGGCCGGGCTGGACGCTACAGTTTACGTGCCCATCGTGGACTTCAAGTTCAAGAACGACACGCCTTATTGGATTCTCATGGAAGTCGAGGTCAACATCCCGCATCGTTACATTCGGTGGCGCTTCTATTCGACTTCGGATGGCCGGGAGGTCCGCTGGGGCACCACGGGCTTGCAGGATGTGGAACCACCGCCCGAGCCCCGGTACATCGAGAACCCGGATTTGGAACCGGGGGAAATCCGCCAGACCGACTGGCCCGTGGAAGGCGGCCGGGTGACCGTATGGCGCAAGGTGTACCGGGACGGCCAACTGCTATTCGAAGACAGTTACACTACCCGCTACAAAGCCTGGCCGGCGGTGTGCGAATACGGTCCCGGCACCGAGGGCATGCCGCCGGAGAACCCCGACCCCGAACACCCCTGCCAGGCGGGGTAGGGATTGCAGGGTTGTATTTTTATGTTTTCACTGCTCTTTAACTATAAGACTAATCTTTACAAGTTTAGAATAGTAGCAAATGAGCTTCAATAAGACCGTTCTATCTACTAATACGCCTATGACGACGGAAAAATTTGCCCAACATAGAATACATCCGACAATTTTTATTGCAATATTGTGGGTATTATGGTGGATATTTCCTTATATGATGGCTTGGCTATGGGGAGAACAGCACCAGATGAAATTTTCCGGATTTCTGTTTAATCCTGAAGACAACCTTTCATACTTAGCAAAAATGTGGCAAGGTTATGAAGGGGAATGGTGTTATCGTTTAATATATACGGCGCGGCCCGTTTCTTGTCAGCCTGTATTTATGTATTATTTGTTTCTTGGGCACCTTGCTCGTCTGCTCGATATTCCATTCTTGTCCATTTACCATATAGCTCGCATATTCCACGGGATATCGCTTTTTATCGTGCTTGTCTTGGGAATACGGCGCATTATTGACAACGAAGGATTACAAATTTTAGGATTATTTTTAGCGTTATTTAGCGCAGGGATAGGATGGATATATCTCCCTTTATGGTTACCTAATTTGCCGCCAGACTTTAATTTAGCTGATACATTTATCTATTTAAGTGCAATAAACGCTCCGCATTTTTTATTGTCGCATACTATAAATATATTGCTGTTATCCTTCCTTGATACTCTACTTCAGCGGTGGTATGGCAAGTTTATTGTTGTTATATTATACTTGGTAAATACCTTTGTTCTCCCCTTTTCTTCTATTCTTCTGCTCTCTTCCTGGTTGTTAAAAATAGCGTTTGATCGTCGATGGCGAGATTTTGTTTATTTTATACCATCGTTGCTCTCCTTAATTTACCCCATTATACTGAAAATTCGCCTAAGCAACGATATATTTTGGCGCGCATGGCAACAACAAAATGTAACACTTAGTCCGCCTATTTGGAGTCTTTTTCTTGCTTTAAGTCCATTTTTGCCGCTATCCATATATGGATTTATACATCAAAAACAATCGTTTCCACCGCCAATAAAGTTGATGTATATTTATTGTGTTGTAAGTTTTTTCTTGGGGTATTTTCCGACTCCTGTGCAACGGCGCTTTTTTCTTACACTTCATCCTGTAGTTGTATTTCTAGCAGTGTTTAGTTTGGAGCAAGTACAAAATCGTTATCGTTGCATTCGCGTAGCCAGATATATTAAAAGTATGTTGCTTACATTAAGTTTACCTGTTATACCATTTACTCTAATTGGATATTTTATATTGTTTATTAATCGGCCTGACGTATTTTTTCTGACTCGCGGCGAAGTGGAATCTTATCAATGGATACAAACCCATTTACCTAAAAATGCTGTATTTATAAGTAGCCCTTCAACGGGGTTGCGTCTGGCAGCATTTACAGGGCGGAGAGTCATAATAGGTCATCATATGGAGACACCTTACTTCCAATATCAGCGTGAACTTATATTTCAATTCTTGTGTAAAGGCCGAAAAGAATTAATCGCTTCATACTACGAATTCTCTGAAGACGTATATGCTTATATTTTTATGGGGCCTCGGGAGCGATATTTTTGCGGAAATAATATTAAATTTTATACACGAGATAACCCAATATATGCTAATGCTGAAGTCACTATATATAAGCTAAGCCCTAAAAAGCAACAAAGCTATAATACCCTTGGAGGCGAACAATGATAGAACGGTTTAATATACATATTAAACACCCATGGCGTCGCGTACTCTTAGGAATAGTCTTTGGATTTGCTTTTATGGCAACGGCCACTAAAATATTCATTGTGAACGAATACGATTATAGAAATATAGTTAGAGGAGTAACAGCGCTTTTACAGGGTATTAATCCATGGAAAGCAGAAACTCGTATTTATAATTTCTATAACCCGCCCTTCTCTATTTTCTTTCTTTGGCCCATGTTATGGTTGCATCCTCGATACCTTCTGATTCTCGGAGGCACCCTATTAGCAGGTTACGCATTTTATCGAGGCGCTTGGGTTGCACTTGGTTGGTTTGTGAGCGCAGAAATGCTCTGGTTAATTGCGGCAGGCAACATAGATACGTATATTATGGGTGCGGGTTTATGGAGTCTAGCTATAGGAGATAATCTAAAAAACCAAAAAATACGTATCCTTCTTTACTCCATTGGTTATGGTTTTCTTCTTATAAAACCTCAAGGAGGGATTTTTATTGTATTATTTCACGTTTGGCTTCGCCGTAATTGGTTAGCAGTTTTATTGAGCATATTTCTTTATGTAGTTCCTTTTGCACACTTATATCCCGATTGGATTAAGATATTAATCATAGACCCACCACCAGGACAACGCAGTGAACCTCATACTTTTGCAGGTCAATTTGGTTTGCCTTTCGCGATTATTTTATCATTAATAATTCTCTGCTCACGAGATTGGGACTACTGGAGCCTGGGTGGTGCATTGGCAGCACTTCTGCCCCCATATGGTATGCCCGCTGTACCAATTTTCTTAATACTAACTGCCGCTAATACTATGAAAGCACTGCTGATGTTTATTTTCTTTGCCTCTGGTTTGGCTTTATTAACTTGGAATACTCCTCCTCCCGAAATCAAAGATTACTATGCCTATGTAGGGAAATTTTTGCGAATTCATCATCTTGGTTTACAGGCATATGCGCTAACTTTAGCGATTCTCGCTCCAAAATATCCTGAAACTATCAATCGTATTGATATATGTAGCATGTTATTAAAGAAAAACAAACGCGTCTGACTTCAGCAATATATTTTAAGAAAATGCGTCGGCAAGCCCATACCAAACAAAGAGCAGAATTTATTGTGTCTTTATAAAAACTGTTACTATTGCGAATATGGCCCGCTGGGACCTCTGGCAATTCCGTTACCCCTTCCGTAAGTATCAACGCATCATCCTGGACCAGATTATGGAGGTGGTCGATACACCCCGGGACGACCGGCGGTATCACATCGTCGCGCCGCCGGGTTCGGGGAAGACCATCATCGGTCTGGAACTCATTGGACGCTTCCGCAGGCCTGCCCTGGTCCTGGTCCCCACCACAACCATCCAGATGCAATGGCGCGAGCGGGTCCGCATGTTCCTGCCGCCTGAGGCCGACCTGGACGAATGGGTCAGTACAGCGCCTGAGCGCTTTGCCCCCATCCTGGTGCTTACCTATCAACGTCTGGCCGTGCAGGACCCGGATATCCCCTTCGCGCAAGCGGCGGCCCGGCTGGCCTGGATGGAGGAACTGGTAACCCGGGGCCACGTCCCCGATGAAGCCGCGGCCCGGGCTTACCTGGACACCCTGGCCCAACGCAATCCCGATGCCTACCGCCGGGAACTGCGCCGACGTTACCCCCGCATCAAACGCCGCCTGCTCCGGGCCAACCCCAAGGAAGTGGCCCGCTTCCTGCATCCCAATGCCCTGCAACTCATCGAGCGGTTGGCTGCCTGGGACCTGGGCACCGTGGTTCTGGACGAGTGCCATCACTTGTTGGATTACTGGGCCGTGGTGCTGCGCTATCTTCTGGGACGGCTGCGTGCCCCGCGCGTGGTCGGCCTCACCGCGACCCTGCCCAGCCCTGAGGACGACTTCGCATATGAAAACTACACCACCCTTCTTGGCCCGGTGGACTTTGAAATCCCCACACCCGCCGTGGTCAAAGAGGGGAACCTGGCCCCCTACCGGGACCTGGTCTACTTCACCTATCCCACCCCTGCGGAACAGGACTATCTGCGGCACATTGACCAACACTTCGAACGGGCTACCCAAGACGTATTGACCTCCCCCCACTTCCTGACATGGCTGGAAACACGGATGCGGGCCTCCTGGCAGGCCGAAGCCGACGAAAACCCCGCCTTTGCCCTGGCCGGCCTGCGCTGGCTTTTTGCCCTGAAGCGTCTTCCCACGGATTTCCCCCACCCACCAGAAGCCGAGGAACCACCTACCCTGGAGGACCGTCTGCTTTTGCTGGAGCATTACGCACTGCGGGCCTTGCTTCCTTCTGAAGATGCCGAAGACCACCGCCGTTACCGGGAACTGCGGGAGCGCTTGCGGCCCTTTGGCCTGACCCTGACGCCCAGGGGTCTGCGCCAGACCCGCACACCGGGGGACTTGGTCCTGGCCTTTTCCGAAAGCAAAGTCGCCGCGGTCATCGATATTCTCAAGCGCGAAACCCAGGCCCTGGGCGAGCGCCTGCGCGCGGTCGTGGTCACGGACTTCGAGCGTCGTACGGGAAGCCTGCGCCGCTACCGTCACGGGCCTGCGGGAAGGCCCCTTCCGCTGGACGCGGAAGCCGGTAGTGCCCGCTTTGTCTTTCGCGCCCTGGCCCAGGAGCCAGCCCTGGACCCACTGCACCCCGTGTTGGTCACGGGGCGGGCCTTGTGGATCGACCGCGGTTTTCGACCGCTGTTCGAAGCCTGGACCGAGCAGTTCCGCGCAGAGCAGGGGTTGACGTTTCGACTTCGCTTTCACGAACACGACCACTTCTGGGAAGTCCGAGGGGAAGGCCCCGACTGGGGCAGCCGGACCTACGTCGCCATGATGACCGCGGCCTTTGAACAGGGCCTCACCCGTTGCTTGGTGGGTACACGGGGCCTGTTCGGCGAAGGCTGGGACGCGTTAAGCCTCAACGTCCTGATTGACCTGACCACCGTTACCACCAGCGTGGGCGTGCAGCAACTCCGGGGCCGCTCCCTCCGCAAGGACCCGAAATGGCCCCACAAGGTGGCCCATAACTGGGATGTCATCTGCGTTGCCCCAGACCTCAAACAGGGCGGCCGTCAGGACCTGGACCGTTTCACGCGGCGCCATACGCGCTTTTGGGGGTTGGTTTCTTTCGCGGGGCGCACGGCGTATTTCCGTCATCAGATTTTGAAGCCCATGCACCTTGGGGACGTCAGTGCTCTGGCCCAGGATATGCATGCCAAAATCGCCCGGGGCGTTCTGCATGTGGACCCGGTATTGGGCCTGCTGTTGACCTTTCACGACTGGCGCACCATCAACTTCCAGGGCGTTACCCGCCTGATGTTGGAACAGACCGCCCGGCGAGAGGACACGTATACGGCCTGGCGCATCGGCGAAGAATACAGCAACTTCACGTACCGGGTCACCCAGCTCCAGCCCCGGAACCTCAATATCCGCACGGTGTACACCCTGGAAGAAGCCGTGGGCCGGCTGCTTCGGGAATTCCGCATGGTACTTGGTTCCGCCTTGGGAACGGGCGTGATGAGTGCATGCTATGTCCTGGGCGAGGTGGACGAGTCCTTAACGGTCGTCTTGCCCGCCGCGATGCTGACGGGGGCCTTGGTGACGGTGGGCAGCCTGGCCTGGAAGGGACCCACGATTTACCGCCTGCTGCGACGTTTGCTCACAGAACAGCCGCCGGATGCCATCTTGCTGGATATGGGACGGGCCTTGCTGGTCGCGCTCCGGGAGGCCGGCCTGGTCAGTCGGAATCTCCAACCGGAATATGTGCGGGTGATTGCCCGTCCCGGCAATATTTACACCGTGGAACTGGACTACGCTTCGCCCCAGGACGCCGCGCTGTTCGCTCAGGCCTTTGCCGAACTGTTCGAGCCGGTCACGGACCAGCGCTACCTGATTCTGCGTACCGACGACCGGCTGCCCCATTTGTTGACCACGGGCGTGTGGCGCTTCCTGCGCTGGCTTGCGCGGCCGACCATGAAACCTGCGTACCATCCCGTGCCACGGGTGCTCGCGGTCAACCAGAAGCGGGCCAGGGCCTTTGCCCAGGCCTGGCGGCGCTATGTGGGCGGCGGGGAACTCATCTACACCCGCTCCGAGACCGGTCGTGAAGTGCTTTACCAGGCCCGCGTCCAACGCCGTCCCAAGGCCGAGACCGCCGCTTTTGAGTTCTGGGTATAAATACGGTGGAAGTCTTATGCGCGTCTCCCGCCTCCGCTACCTGCTGCGCCTCACCGGTTGCGCCTTTGCCAGCGGGTTGTTCTGGCTCGCGGTGGGCTGGGTGATGCTGGCCTGGCGGGTGGCCGCGGGGTACGCCTACCGCGGCGGGCCGCCCCAACCGCCTTTGGAAACGCCGGCCCGCTACCAGGTGCCGTATCAGGACGTGACCCTCCAGACCGAAGACGGGCTTCGCCTCGCGGCCTGGTACACGCCGCCCCCGCCAGGGACCCGCACCGTCCTGCTGCTGGCCCACGGCCAGGCCGCGCGGCGGGATGCCTGGCTCCATGCCACCGCAGCCCGGTTGACCGGTCTGGGCGTGCTTTCCTGGGACTTCCGGGCCCATGGCGCCAGCCAGGGCGAACGGCGCACCTTCGGCTTTTACGAAGCCCAGGACGTCCTGGCCGCCGCCCGGTTTGCCATCAACCAACCGGGGGTGGAACGGGTGGTGGCCTGGGGCACCTCCATGGGCGCTGCGGCCACCCTCTGGGCCGCGGCACGCGACGAACAGGCCGCCTACATCCATATGGTCCTGGCCGATAGCGCCTACGCCGACCTGGTAGCCATCGAGAAGAACATCATCCGCGTGCCGGGCCTGCCGCCCTTCGTGCGCCTGTTCCTGCGCTACATGACCGGGCTGCATCCACGGCAGATGCGGCCGGTGGATGTGGTCCCCCGCATCGCGCCCAGGCCCCTGGTGCTGCTGCACGGTACGGACGACAACGTGACCCCCCTCGACCAGGCCTACGCCCTGTACCAGGCGGCCGGGCCCCCAAGGCTTCTCTGGGTCTTTCAAGGCATGGGCCACAGCCAGGCCATGGTTGCCCAGGCCGAGGTGTACTGGACCTGCCTGGCCACGCTGATTCGAACCGCGCAGCAAAACCGCGATTTCCCCCAGGGGGTCTTCACCACCGCGCCCGGTCAGCGGCCGGCCTTTTGTGGGCCGTGAGCAGTGCGCGGTCAGCAGTCCGCGGTCGGCAGTCGCTGTCAGCCCGCAGCACACCGCGCACCGCGACCCCCAAACGTGCTGGATGCCAGTAGGTGGACGCGCGGGCCGGGACTACAATGGAAGCAACTCCCCAGGAGGCCCGGTCATGCGCGTGGGGTTCGTTTCCACCCGGTTCGCGGGTACGGATGGCGTTTCCCTGGAAACCTGGAAGTGGGTCGATGTGCTCACCGATTGGGGGCACGAGGCCTTCTTCTTCGCAGGCGAAGTCGAAGCCCCTGAGGAACGGGCCTGGGTGGTGCCCGAGGCCCACTTCAAACACCCCCGCATCCAGGCGGTGCACCAGGCCCTGTTCGTGGACCTGAAGCGCTCTCCGGCCCTGGCCCGGGAAGTCCAGGACCTCAAGACCCGGCTCAAGCAAGCCCTGCACGCCTTCGTGCAAAGCAAGGGCATCGACGTGCTGGTGGCGGAGAACGCGCTTTCCCTGCCCATGAACGTGCCCCTGGGCCTGGCCCTGACCGAGTTCATCGCGGAAACGGGCATCCCCGCGGTGGGCCACCACCATGATTTCTACTGGGAACGGCCCCGCTTTCTGCGCAACGTGGCTTCCGATTACCTCCGGGCCGCGTTCCCGCCGGTGCTGCCCACGCTGCAGCACGTGGTCATCAACTCCCTGGCCCGGCAGCACCTGGCCCGCTTCGCGGGGGTGGCCGCCATGGTCATCCCCAACGTGATGGACTTCGAGCACCCGCCGCCCCCGCCGGACGACTACGCCCAGGACCTGCGGGCCGAACTGGACATCCCCCCGGATGCCTTCTTCATCCTCCAGCCTACCCGCATCGTGCCCCGCAAGCGCATCGAGCAGGCCATCGAACTGGTGCGCCGGCTGGACCTGCCCGCGGTGCTGGTCATCTCCCACGCTTCCGGCGACGAAGGCGACGCGTACGCCCGCTACCTGCGGGAATACGCGGCCATGCTGGGCGTCCCCGTGCGCTTCGCGGCCGACCGGGTGGCCGCGTATCGGGGCCGGGACGCCCAGGGCCGCAAAATCTACAGCCTGGCGGACCTCTACCAGCACGCGGACCTGGTCACCTACCCCAGTTCGGTGGAGGGTTTTGGCAACGCGTTCCTGGAGGCCGTATACTACAAACGTCCTATCGTGGCCAACGCCTACACCATCTTCCGGCTGGATATCCAGCCCAAGGGTTTCCAGGTCGTCACCTTTTCCGAATTCATCGACGAAACCACGGTGCAGGACGTGCGCCACCTGCTCCTGCACCCCGAAAAGGTGCAGGATATGGTAGAACACAACTACCGCCTGGGGACCCGGTACTTCTCCATGCGCATCCTGCGGCAGCGCCTGGCTGTGCTCTTCCACATGTGTACTGGGTGCGACGTTCAAACCTGTCCATAAGCAGACCGCAGGGAAAGGTTTGGCCCTTTCCCGGAAATGCTCCGACGGGGAGGAAAGGCCCATGGCCCGACGGATTGCCATCCTGCATTACACCGCGCCGCCCATCATCGGCGGTGTGGAAAGCACGATTGCCCACCATGCCGACCTGCTCGCGGCCCAGGGCTTCGAAGTGCACATCCTCGCGGGCCGCGGGGGGCCGCTGCCCGAACCCATCCACTTCCACCGTATTCCGGAAATGGACTCCCGTCACCCCCAGGTGCTGGAAGTCGGCTACGAACTGGCCCGGGGCCGTGTACCTGAGGGGTTCACGACCCTTCGGGACCAACTGGCCCAGGCCCTGGCCCCCATCCTGCGGGAGATGGACGCGGTCATCGCCCACAACATCGTGACCCTGCACAAGAACCTGCCCCTGACCGCAGCCCTGCACGCGCTACACAGCCAGGCCCCCCTCCCCTTGATTGCCTGGAGCCACGATTTCGCCTGGCACGACGAACTTTACATCCCC
>JALXBY010000362.1 GCA_026991215.1 Anaerolineales bacterium | reverse complement strand
CTACTACGGCAACCGCTACGGTCGGATGCCCAGGGTGGACCAAATCCTCAACCGCGCCCTCAAGGGCGTTTCCCGTGAATACACCCTGTACCACTACGCGACGCCGGCTTCCCACGTGCTGGTGGGCCCGGCCGGCATCTGGGTGCTGGTCCCCAAATACCAGCGGGGGAAGATTTCCTATCGCAAGGGCCGCTGGCGGCAGTCGGGAGGCCCCTTCCTCTGGTACCTGAAAATCTTCTCCCAGGAGGGCCTGGGACGGCCGGACCTGGAAATCCAGGAGGAGGTGGCCGCGGTGCGGGAGGCCCTGCGGAAGGTCTTCGACGAAGACGAAATGCCGCCCATCGAACCCATCCTGGTCTTCACCAGCCCCAAGGCCGAACTCGTGGACGTGGACGACTCGCCGGTGGTCACCCTCAAACCCGAACAACTCAAGGCCTACTTGAAGCCCAAACTCAAGCGGCGTCGGCTGAAGCCGGAAGTGCTCAAGCGCATACGCGAGGCCCTGGAGCAGGCCGGTTCTTCTTGAAGGAAGGTGGGCCAAGGCCCCCTGCCTTTCCAAAGACGTGGAACCACGCCGCCCGGGATGGCGCGGGATGTCATGCCGGAAGCCCTTTCCCCCCACGACCTCAAGGCCTGGCTCAGGCGTGAGGCCGAGGCCTTGGGTTTTGCCCTCGTGGGCGTCACCGGTGTGGACCCGCCGGAAGGGTACGCCCGCTACCTGACCTGGCTGGCCCAGGGCATGCACGGGGCCATGACCTGGATGGCCCGGCCCGAAGCCCTGGCCGCCCGGCAGGACCCCAAACGGCTGCTCCCTGAAGCCAAAAGCATCCTGGTGCTGGCCGCGGTGTACTGGCCGCCCTATGCCCTCGACCCGCCGGCTTCGGGCCTGCGGGGGCGGGTGGCCGCGTACGCCTGGGGCCGGGATTATCACCGGGTGCTCCGCAAGCGGGCCGGCCGGTTGATGCGGGCGCTGCAGGCACGGCTGGGCCGGCCCATCCCCCACCGTATCTTCGTGGATTCCGGCCCGGTGCTGGAGCGCGACCTCGCGAAACGGGCCGGTCTGGGCTGGATTGGTCGCAACACCTGCCTCATCCACCCCCGGAAAGGCTCCTTCTTCTTCCTGGTGGAAGTCCTGCTGGCCCTGGAGCTGCCGCCGGACCCGCCCTTCCCCACGGACCTGTGCGGTCGCTGCACCCGGTGCATCGACGCCTGCCCCACCCAGGCCCTGGACCTCGCGAAGGGCCTGGACGCCCGCCGCTGCATCTCCTACCTGACCATCGAACTCCGGGGACCGATTCCCGAAGGGCTGCGCCGGGGCATGGGGTCCTGGGTCTTTGGCTGCGACATCTGCCAGGAAGTGTGCCCCTGGAACCTGCGGTTCGCGCCCCGGCAGGGGGACCCGGCCTTTGCCCCACGCGCGGGCCAGGCCTACCCCGATTTACGGGAACTGCTGCGGATGGACCCGCGGGCCTTTCGTCAGCGCTTCCAGGGCACGCCCTTGATGCGGGCCAAATGGACCGGGTTGCTGCGCAACGCGGCCGTGGCCCTGGGCAACCTGGGGGACCCGCGGGGCATCCCGGCCCTGGTGTGGGCCTTGCGTAAGGCCCCGCCCCTGGTTCAGGAGCACGCGGCCTGGGCGTTGGGAAGAATCCCAAACCGCGCGGCCCGCCGCGCACTGCGCCGTGCCCTGGCCCGGAAGCCGGTCCGCATCGTGCGCCGACGACTTCAGCGGGAAGTGAGCGCGAGGGCCCCTGAAAGCAGACAATAACCATCAAAAAGAAGGGTAGAGGAAGGCATTGCCCTCCCCTATCCTTCAGAACCGGGGTGCGTTCGCCGCGCCCCGGCTGGGTTACGGCTGCATCCCCCGGATGATGACCTGGACGCCTTCCCCACCTGGGCTGAGCAGGCTCACCTCCCAGGACTTCCCTTGGGGGTCCCGGACGACGAACTGGGCCGTGGTATAGGCGACCACCTTTTCCTCCACCTGGAAGCCCTGGCCCGGCAGGGTCTGGCGGAAGTAGGTGAGCGCGTCGTCCAGGGTCCACGAGGGGACCTGGAAGACCCACGTGGGCGGTTGCGAAGTCTGGACTTCCAACTGGGCGTCTTCGGGCAGGGGGAAGGGCGGCGGCACCTCGGTCTCGGTTGGGATGGGGATGTCCACCGGCTGGTTCAGGCTTTGCACTTCCCAGAGGATGGTTTCAGCGCCCGGGGCTTTGGTGCCGTCCTGCAGGGGGAAAGTCAGTTCCCAGGTAATCTGGCCTTTGACCAAAAGGCCCTGGGGGGTCATCCAGATGTCCACCGTGGTCAGGCCGGGTTCGGGTTCTCCGGCCAGGGCCGGCATACCGGGGACCTGCTGGTTGGACATGAAAAGGAAGGGGATGCTGGGTCCCTGGGCCTGGTAGCGGATGGTTTCCAGCCCGGCAACGGTCTCCCGGCCCACTTCCTTCCATTGGGCATCGGAAGGGGGCGTGCGCCATTGCAACAGCGTAGGTTCCAGCGTCGAGCGGTCTATAGGCGTCTTCACCCACTGTTCCCCTTGCTGGAACCAGAACATGCCGTTGGCATACACGAAACGCTGCTCTTCCTTGCCGGCTTCCCGCCAGATCCAGGCTTCCGCGTTCTTGTCCCGGTCGAAGAGGTGAATCCATTCGAACAGGTTGAAGGTCTGGTCGCCCACGGTCAGGGTGTGGAGCAAACGCTCCTGGCCGCTGCGGATATCTTCCTGCTCCACGATTACGCCCTGGAAGGCGGGACCGCCCTGGGCCGACCCCGCCGCGCCGGGTTGGGGCGTCGCGCGTTCCGGTGGCGCGGTGGGCTGGAGGGCCTGCATCTGGGTCGCCATGGCCTCCAGGGTGGGTTTCTGGCTTTCCAGGGTCTGGGGCAACTGGGTGGCGTAGACTTCGATGCCCTCCTGAACCCGCGAGAGGCCCTGCAGGAGCCCACAGGCCAGGAGCAGACCAGAAAGGGCCGCCACAAGCACAAGCCGTCGCATGGCCAACCCTCCTCCTGATGGGTTTGTCTTGAATACGATGACCCCCGCCCCTGGTCGCGCCTCCCCCACTCCTCACTGACCACTGACCACTGACCACTGACCACTGTCCACTGTCCACTGTCCACTGTCCACTGCCCACTCCTCACCTTGGGGTAGAATCAGAGGCACCTGGCCCGGCGCTCGTGAGCCGCAGCGTCGGTGCCTGGAGGAAGCGACCCTCACCCGTTGAAAACGGCAACCCAAAGGAGGAGCATGCCCATGCCCACCATGCTGGCCGTTTGGATCGAACGCCATGGCGGGCCGGAGGTTCTGCAATTCGGGGAACTGCCCCGGCCCGAACCCGGCCCCGGTGAGGTGCTGGTGCGGCTCAAGGCCGCGGCCCTCAACCACCTGGACCTGTGGGTCCGTCGCGGCTGGCCGGGCTTGAAACTCACGTATCCCCACATCCTGGGGGCCGATGGCGCGGGTGTGGTGGCCCAGGTCGGCCCGGGGGTGACCGACTGGCGGGAAGGGGACCGGGTGGTCATCAATCCCAACATCGGTTGTGGGGAATGCTGGTATTGCCTGGCCGGGTACGACAACCGCTGTGAACGCTGGCAACTCCTGGGCGAGACCCGCAGCGGCACCTATGCCCAGTACGTGGTGGTCCCGGCCCGGAACCTTTACCGCCTGCCCGAAGGGTTCGACGAACACCAGGCCGCGGCCGCCGCGCTGGTGTTTCAGACCGCGTGGCACTCCCTGATTACCCGCGGGGGCCTGCAGGCTGGCGAACACGTCCTGATTGTGGGCGCTTCGGGCGGGGTGAACACCGCGAGCATCCAGATTGCCAAACTCGCGGGGTGCACGGTGTACGTGGTTGGTTCCAACGCCCAAAAGCTGGACCTGGCCCGACGGCTGGGTGCGGACTACCTCATCGACCGCAGCCAGCACCCCAAATGGCACCGGGAGGTGCTGCGGCTGACCCAGGGCCGCGGGGTGGACGTGGTGGTGGACAACGTGGGGACCACCTTCCCCCTGAGTTTCAAAGCCGCGGCCAAAGGCGGGCGCATCCTTACCGTGGGCAATACCGGCGGCCCGGTGTTCGAAATCGACAACCGTTATGTGTTCAGCAAGCATCTGAACATCATCGGCTCCACCATGTCCCCGCAATCGGACTTCCGGACCGTGATGGACCTGGTATTCGCAGGCCGGCTCAAACCGGTGGTGGACCGCACTTTCCCCCTGGAGGAGGCGCACGCGGCCCATGAATACCTGGAGGCCGGCCGGCAGTTGGGCAAAGTCACCCTGGCCATTCCGTAGTGGCGCATTCGTAGGTGTATCTCATCTGCGAGGGAGCCACATGGAGACGCCAACGCTCTTGCAACGCACCTATGTGTTCGACGGTCGGGTGTTCCGGGTCCGGCAGGACCGCATCCGGATGCCCGACGGCCGTGAGGTGACCATGGACATCGTCGAGCACCGCGGCGCGGTGGCCATGCTCCCTGTGGACGAGCAGGGTCGCATCTGGTTCGTGCGGCAGTACCGTCATGCCATCGAGAAGGTGATTTTGGAAATCCCCGCGGGGACGCTGGAAGAGGGCGAGAACCCCCTGCTCTGCGCCCAGCGGGAACTGCGGGAGGAAATCGGGTTCCAGGCCGCGTCGTGGGCTTTGCTGGGGAAAATCTACCCCGCGCCTGGCTACACCTCGGAGCACATCTACATCTACCTGGCCCAGGACCTCACCCCCGCGCCCCTGGCCCGCGATGGGGATGAACTCCTGGAACCCGTGGCCTACGCCTGGCCCCAGGTGCGCGCCATGCTGGAAAAAGGCGAAATCGAGGACGCCAAGACCCTGGTGGCCCTGCTGCTGGCGCAGGGGTATTTGGAAGCGACCTGGAAAGATCAATCCGAGGGTTGAGTCGGCGCGCTTTCAGGAGGCACGGATGGATAGCCAGCGCGCGCATCGTCAAGAAGTGCTGAACGTGACCCTTGCGCGGCTTCTGGCGCGGCGTGGGGTCGTGGTTGCGCCGGAGGCCATCCTTTCCGCACCGGCTGGCCGTCGGCGTATGCCCGATGTGTTGGTGGAGTACCGGGGTTTGCGGGTTGTCTTTGAAGGGGAATTCGGGGAATCCCCGACGGCCTGGGACAGGGCCTGGGAGGCGGCCTTGAAGCGGGTCAAAGAGGGCCTGGCCCATATGGGTGTGGCTGTGGTTTATCCGCCCTCCCTGCGCCGTCATCCGTTCCCCCGGATAGAGCAGGTCCTGGAAACGAGCGAACTGGACGTCGCCGTCGCCACGGAAACGACCGTACACCCGCAATGGCAAAAGAGCACGGTTGGCGATCTGGAAGCGCACCTGCGCCGCGCTTACGACCTTTTGACTCAGGAGGACATCATTCAGCAGGCCGTTGCCGCGCTGGAGGCAGGCATTGCGCGGTTTGCCCTGGAAATGCTCACCACGCCGGGGGCTTTGGGAAGATGCGCCCAGGTTCTTGGCCTGGACATGCCCAAAAAAGGGGAAGAGTACCTGGAAGTCGCCCAGGTTACCGGGCTGGTGCTTGCCAATGCTTTGGTTTTTCACGATTTCCTTGCCCGGTATACCACCGATTTGAAGCCGCTGCGGGACCTCCGGGAAGCCCTCTGGGACGAATTCATCGCACAATGGCGGCAGATCGTCAAGCGGGTTAACTACTACCCCATTTTCAACCTGGCCGCGGACCTTCTGAGGAAGATGAACGATACCCCCTGGACGCTTCGGGGATGGGCGGCCTTGCTGGATGCTGCCGAAGAGGTGACGCGTGCGGATGCGGCTCTGCGCCACGATTTGATGGGACGGATTTACCACCGCCTGCTGGCCAAGGCCAAATATCTGGGCACCTTTTACACCAGCATCCCTGCGGCCGTTGTGCTTTTGAAACTGGCCTTACGACCCTGGGCATGGCCCCTGGAATGGACCGACTTGAAAGCCCTGGAAGACTTCCACGTGGCCGATTTCGCCTGTGGCACGGGCACACTACTCATGGCCGCGGCCGACGCGCTGACGGACAACCACATCGATGCGTGCGTCCAGGAAGGGAATCCACCCCAAATCGATGAGTTGCAGCGCGTACTGGCCGAATACGTCCTGTGGGGCTACGATGTGCTTCCTTCCGCCATTCACCTGACGGCTTCGACGTTGTGTTTACGGGCGCCCCAGGTCGCCATCCGCGGCCTGAACCTCTTCTCCCTTCCGTTGGGCGGGCCGGAAGAACGGTTGGGCAGCCTGGAATTTCTGGAAGGCGGGGTGCAATACACCTTAGCCCTGACGCCTTCGCAACAGGTTACGCCGCAACAGGAAGCCGCCCTGACCCATGCCCCGTTACCCCGGGAAGGCCGGTTCCACCTGTGCGTGATGAACCCGCCGTTCACCCGAAGCGTGGGCGGAAATCTCCTGTTCGGCTCCCTGCCTGCCGAAGAGCGAAAGCGGCTCCAAAGACGTTTGCGGCAGATATTGCAGCGGCTGGATGGCCAGGCCAATATCACGGCCGGTCTGGGCGCCGTATTCGTGGCCCTGGGCGACAAATTCTTGCATCCGGGCGGACGCATGGCCCTGGTGTTGCCCAAGGCGCTGCTTTCGGGCGCGGCCTGGGCCAAGACCCGTAAGCTTTTCCAGGAGCGGTACGACCTGGAATACCTGGTGGTCAGCCACGAACCCGACCACTGGAACTTCTCCGAAAACACGAATCTGAGCGAAGTCCTGGTTGTCGCCCGTTTACGGGAACCGGATGCGCCCCCCTCTCGGACGCCTGTACGCATCGTGAACCTGTGGCATAACCCCGATACCGTTTTCGAAGCGCTGGGCGTGGTCGCCGAAGCCCTGCGCGTGGAGCAGGAGGCATTGCCCCACCACGAAGGCAAGAACGAAGTCGCTTTCTATTCCCTGCAACCGGGGCGCTATAAGGTGGGTGAACTCGTCTTCTGGCCCTGGAACCATGCCTATCCTTTGGGCTTGCAGCGTCTTCCCATTTGGATGTATCCTGCGGCCTTTGCCCAGCGGGAGATGATTCAGTCCCTGTTCTGGCTGTTGCAAGGCAGGTTGTATCTCCCAGGGCAGCCTTTGCAGGACTGGCCGGTGCCCATGACCACTTTGGGAGAACTCGCGTCCTTAGGACCCGATGTTCGTGACATTCACGATGGCTTTCGCGTCATTGAATCGCCATCGGCATTTCCCGCTTTTTGGGGGCATGAGGCTCCAGAAGTCACCATGATGTGCGCGCGGCCAAATGCTTATTTAGAACCCTTATCCCGGCCCCGGCCGGGGCGTCCATTGCGCAAAGTGGAAGACCTGTGGGCAAAACGCGCACGGCTTATGTTGGTGGAACGGATGTGGTTGAAGACCCAGGCGTTAAGCGCGGTTCTCCTGACCCGCGAAGCCTTGAGCAATGTATGGTGGCCCTGTCAAATCAACGTAGACGATGCGCGGCGTTCGCTTGTGGAGAAGGCCATGGTGTTGTGGTGGAACAGCACCCCTGGGTTGCTTCTCCTCATTGGTCATAGGGAGGAAACGCGGGGGCCTTGGGTGAAATTCAAGAAACCCCTGCTCCGCTTGCTCCCCATTCCCGATTGGCGGGAACTCTCGCGAGAGACGTTGCACGCGCTGGCCCAGGCCTTCGACCGCCTCTGTGACCGGCCCCTGCGTCCCCTGCCGTACATGCACGAAGACGAAGTCCGGGCCGAAATCGATAGGGCGCTCCAACAGGCCCTGGGCCTTCCGGACCTTACCCCCTGGCGGGAGCTTTTGGCCCGGGAACCCATCGTATCGCTCCAAAGCCTTTGAAAGAAGGAGCCTCCTATGAACCGCCGCGGTCCTGTGCTATGGCTTGTTTTGTGGTTGGCCCCGCTGCTTGTGTTTGGCCTGGCGGCCCGGCCCCGGCAGGACCGGGTGACGCGGGCCCAGCAGGTGTGGGTTTCCCTCTGGCCGGAGTACGACCGGCCGGCCATGTTGGTGATTTACCGGATTACCCTGCCCCAGGGGACGGCCCTCCCTGCCCAGGTCTCCTTGCGCATCCCCCAGCGCGCGGGGCAGCCCTACGCGGTGGCCTCGGCCCCGTCCATCAACGATACCCTGGTCAATGCAGAGCACACCTATGAGCCGGCTACGGGCAGTGCCTGGGCCTGGGTCCATGTGACCACGCAGCACCCCTACCTCCAGGTGGAATACTACGACCCCGCCCTGGAGACGGACGAACCCCAACGCACCTATACCTTCGAATGGCCCGGCGACCTGGCCGTGGACGAATTCATCGTGGAATTCCTGCCGCCGTGGAACGCGCAGAACCCCAAGACCGAACCGGCCCTGCCGCAACAGGGCGCGGGACCGGGGGGCATCCCGGTCTACCAGAAGAACTTCGGCAGTCTTGACCAGGGCGTGGCCTTTACCCTCACCCTTTCCTACACCAAGGACGACGCGACCCTTACCATCGAACACCTCCAGCAGGCGGCCCCGGCCCAGGCCCCAGGCCCGGAAGTGCCCGCGGTGGAACCCCCGGCCCCGGGCCGCAGCTGGCCCGCCTGGCTGCCGTGGGTGCTGGTGGCCCTGGGCAGCGGGCTGGTCGCCTTTGGCCTCTTCCACCTATGGCGGGAGCGGCAGGCCCGCCCGCGGGCCGCGCGCCCGGCTTCCCGCAAACCCAAAAAGAGGCCCAAGGCCGAAATCCGCTACTGCCCATCCTGCGGCGCGGAAACCCTGCCCGGCGCCCGCTATTGCCACCGCTGCGGCGCGCCCCTCTATCCTTCGTGAAGGAACGGCACCATGACCAAGCCCCTGCTGGACGTCCGTAACCTCAAGACCTACTTCTTCACCCGAGATGGCGTGGTCAAGGCCGTGGACGGGGTGTCCTTTCAGGTGATGCCCGGCGAAGTCCTGGGCCTGGTGGGCGAATCCGGCTGCGGCAAAAGCGTGACCTCCCTTTCCATCCTGCGCTTGGTGGACCCACCGGGCCGCATCGTGGATGGGGAAATCTGGTTCGAGGGTACGAACCTCCTGGCCCTGAGCGAGGCGGAAATGGCCCGCCTGCGCGGGGACCGCATCTCCATGATTTTCCAACAACCGAAAAGCAGCCTGAACCCCGTGTACCCCATCGGGGACCAGATTGCCGAGGTGTTCCAGATTCATCGGGGGATGAAGCGGAAGGAAGCCTGGCAGCGGGCGGTGGAACTGCTGCGCTTGGTGGGCATCCCGGACCCGGCCCAGAAGGCCCATGCCTACCCCCATGAACTTTCCGGCGGCCAGGCGCAGCGGGTCATGATAGCCATGGCCCTGGCCCTGCGCCCCCGCTTGTTGATTGCCGACGAACCCACCACCGCGCTGGACGTGACCATCCAGGCCCAGATTCTGGACCTGCTTTTGGACCTCCGCGCCCGCTTCGACACGGCCATCATCCTGATTTCCCATGACCTGGGGGTGATTGCCGAAACCGCCGACCGGGTGGCCGTGATGTACGCGGGACAGATCGTGGAACAGGCCCCGGTCCGGGAACTGTTCGCCGACCCCAAGCACCCTTACACCCGGGGCTTGCTGGCTTCGGTGCCGGTCCTGGGCCGTCGGCGTCGCCGGTTGGAGACCATCTCCGGCACGGTGCCCGACCTGATTGCGCCGCCCCCAGGCTGCCGCTTTGCTCCCCGTTGCACGGCCCGAGAAACCTTCGGCCTGACCCAATGCGACCAGCCCCCGCCCACCGTGACCTTTGGCCAGGACCACCTGGTCCGGTGCTGGCTGTACGAAGGCCAGGGCCAGACCCAGGCCGCGCCCGAACCCGCCTCCGGGGACGCCCGCCATGGATGAATGGGACGCGCTCAACGCCCGCATCCTCGCCTGCCGCAAGTGCCCGCGGCTGGTCGCCTGGCGGGAGGAAGTGGCCCGGGTGAAGCGGCGGGCCTACCGGGACGAGACCTACTGGGGCCGGCCGGTGCCCGGCTTTGGCGACCGGAAGGCCCGGATTCTGGTGGTGGGGCTGGCCCCGGGCGCGCACGGCGCGAACCGCACCGGGCGGATGTTCACCGGCGACGCGTCGGGGGACTTCCTCTTCGCCGCCCTCTACCGGGCTGGCCTGGCCAACCAGCCAACCTCACGGCACCGGGAGGACGGCCTGACCCTCCACGACGTGTACATCACTGCGGTGTGCCGTTGCGTGCCACCGGCCAACCGGCCCACGGCTGAAGAAATCCGCAACTGCCTGCCCTATCTGGTGGAAGAAATGCGGCTGCTGGCCCCCCGGTTGCGGGTCATCGTCGCCCTGGGACGAATCGCCTTCGACGGTGTACGACGGGTGCTGCGGGAGGCCTTCCACCTCTCGCTTCCCCCCATGGCCTTTGCCCATGGCGCCCGCTACGTTCTGCCGCCCCTGCACCCCCAGGGCCATCCCCTG